>NZ_RZQY01001244.1:0-653 GCF_003998575.1 Mesorhizobium sp. M7A.F.Ca.CA.001.10.2.1
ACATTGCCCGGCGGCTGATCGAGAAAGCCGAGTTGCGCAGCGTTCGGTTGTCGAGCGGGGCCTTTTCCGCGCTGAAGGATTTTCTGGCGATCGACGTTCCGCTTGATGGCGCGGCCCAGGCACTGGAGACCTTCGCCACCGGCGCCGGGCTGTCGCTCGATGTCGCGCTGGAAAAGTTCGCTGCCCGCGCCAAGGCGATCGAGGCGCACGGCTTGCCGGCCGATAAAATCCGCTACGACGCCGCCTTCGGCCGCCCGCTCGATTACTACACCGGCCTGGTTTTCGAAATCGCGGCCGACAATGGCGACCGGCCGCTGGTCGGCGGCGGCCGCTATGACCGGCTGCTGACCCTGCTTGGCGCGAAGACGCCTATCCCCGGCGTCGGCTTTTCCGTCTGGCTCGATCGCATCGAGGCATTGCGGGAGACGGCGCCATGATCACGCTGGCGATCCCGTCGAAAGGCCGACTGAAAGAACAGGCGCTGGAAGTACTGGCCAAAGCCGGCCTCGCCGTCAGCCTGCCCGGCGACGAGCGCAAATACCACGCCCGCGTCGAGGGCCTGGACGATGTCGAAGTGGTGTTCCTGTCGGCTTCCGAAATATCAGGGGAGATCGGCCAGGGCGCCGTCGATCTCGGCATCACCGGCGAGGACC
>NZ_RZQY01001245.1:0-652 GCF_003998575.1 Mesorhizobium sp. M7A.F.Ca.CA.001.10.2.1
ATGGTGGGTTTGCCGGCGCGGGCCCGCCGCGCCACCGCCTCGATCGAGAAACCGGCATAACCGGCTTCGACCAGTACGGCCTCGGCGGCTTCGAGAATGGCATCGGCGCTGTCGGGGTTGCGCCGCGCACCGATCGATCTGCGCGCCGGATCGGCGTCCTCGGCCATCTCTGTCTCCTCGCCAACACTATCGCCGGCAATATAGGCGACCCGACGCTCAAACGAAACGGCGCGTCTTCAAGCTTCGGGAACGGATGGTAGCGGCAGGGGTTAAGTTCATTCTCTGAAAGTCTACCGCCGTGTCGGTTGGCGAAGCTCCAAACGCAAAAACCCGCCGGGCGGCGGGTCACTGGCGCAAATCAGCACCATGGGCAAAAATGTAGCATAGCTGCCCTCACCGAGTCAAGAAAAAATTCCTATCGCCATGAGGCGCCGCCAGCTTGAATTGCCCGGCTGGCCGTGGGATCACGCCTACTGCATCGCCTGCGATGTCTCGGATTCGATACGCCAGCCGCCGCCGGCCTTGACCACCCCAAGCGTGACGCGCGCCTTGCCGGTCAGGCGTGCCGCCGACCTGTCCTTTGGAAGATAGTCGTAGCGCATCGCAAAGACTGCCTCGGCGCGATCTTCGCCCTGTGGAGTGACCTCCAGGC
>NZ_RZQY01001246.1:0-651 GCF_003998575.1 Mesorhizobium sp. M7A.F.Ca.CA.001.10.2.1
GCTGCAGATAGGGGCCGAAGCGACCGCTGCGCAGCGTGATTTCCTCTGACGTGTAGGGGTCCTTGCCGATGACCTTGGTGCCGTCCTCGCCGCCGCCATTTTCGCCATTGGGATTGGCGGCATCGCCGAGCTGGCGGGTGAAGGAGCATTCCGGATAGTTCGAGCAGCCGACAAAGGCGCCGAACTTGCCGAGCTTCAGCGACAGATTGCCGGTGCCGCATTTCGGGCAGATGCGCGGATTGGAGCCGTCCTCCCGCGTCGGGAACACCAGCGGCGCCAGTTCCTCATTGAGCGCGTCGAGCACGTCGGTGACGCGCAGTTCCTTGATGTCGGCGACGGCGCCGGAAAAATCCTTCCAGAAATCGCGCAGCACGTCCTTCCAGGCGAGCTTGCCGTCGGAAATCTCGTCGAGCTTTTCCTCGAGGGACGCGGTGAAGTCGTATTCGACATAACGCTTGAAGAAGCTTTCAAGAAAGGCCGACAGCAGCCGGCCCTTGGCCTGCGGCACCAGCCGGCGCTTGTCGATGGTGACGTAGTCACGGTCCTCGAGCGTCTTCAGGATCGCCGTGTACGTGGAGGGCCGGCCGATGCCGAGTTCTTCCAGCTTCTTGATCAGCGAGGCTTCGGAATAGCGCGGCGGCGGCTCGGTGG
>NZ_RZQY01001247.1:0-650 GCF_003998575.1 Mesorhizobium sp. M7A.F.Ca.CA.001.10.2.1
GTGACGTGCAGCGTGTCGATCAGATAGCCATTTTCGTTCAGTGCCTCCAGCACGTGGCGCACGCCGAGCGCGATGCCGACGGCGGTGCGCCAGTAGAGCTTGCACAGGCTGTCGAAGGAGGAGTCCAGCGTCAGCCCGCTGACGACGCCGACCGCATGCGGATCGGCGAGCGGTGAGCGGTTGCCATGAAAGTCGGGCAGCACATGCAGCCTTGCGGCGAGGTTGTCGCCCTCGGTGGCGCGCAGCTCGGCGACACGCCCGGCGATCTTCGCATGCATGGCGGCATCCGGCTCGCCGCCGGCGCCGTGCCAGCGGATGATGTGGTCGAGCAGGGCGCCGGTCGCCGACTGGCCGCCTTCCGACAGCCACAGTCTCGGCAGCGCCGCGCCGTAGTATGGCCCCCAGACGCCGGCGAAAGGCTGCGGATCGGGCGACATCGCCATCACGCAGCTCGATGTGCCGGCGATCAGCGCCAAATGCCGGCCGATGTCCTGTTCGTCGCCGGCAAAGCCGCCGAGCACGCCAAGCGCGCCGGCATAGGCATCGATGACCCCGGCGCCGACCCGGCATTTCTCGCTCAGCCCAAGCTCGGCCGCCGCTTGCGCCGTCAATCGACCGATATCGGCGCCGGGGTCATCGATGCCTATGCC
>NZ_RZQY01001248.1:0-648 GCF_003998575.1 Mesorhizobium sp. M7A.F.Ca.CA.001.10.2.1
GCCGTCGGCCGCGTCAAGATGAACATGCGTCTCGAGCTCAAGGCCGAGGACACCGTGCGCGTGCTGCGCAAGGACGACATCCTGGCCGTGGTCAGGACGCTGGTCGAGCTGCGCGACGGCAAGGGCGAGATCGACGACATCGACAATCTCGGCAACCGCCGCGTGCGTTCGGTCGGCGAGCTGATGGAAAACCAGTACCGCGTCGGCCTGCTGCGCATGGAGCGCGCGATCAAGGAGCGTATGTCCTCGATCGAGATCGACACGGTCATGCCGCAGGACCTGATCAACGCCAAGCCGGCGGCTGCCGCCGTGCGCGAGTTCTTCGGTTCCTCGCAGCTGTCGCAGTTCATGGACCAGACCAACCCGCTGTCGGAGATCACCCACAAGCGCCGCCTCTCGGCGCTTGGACCGGGCGGTCTGACCCGCGAGCGCGCCGGCTTCGAAGTGCGCGACGTGCACCCGACGCATTACGGCCGCATCTGCCCGATTGAGACGCCGGAAGGCCCGAATATCGGTCTGATCAACTCGCTGGCCACCTTCGCACGCGTCAACAAATACGGCTGCATCGAGAGCCCGTACCGCAAGATCGTCGACGGCAAGCTGACCAATGACGTCGTCTATCTCTCCGCGATGGAAGAGGCCAAGCAC
>NZ_RZQY01001249.1:0-648 GCF_003998575.1 Mesorhizobium sp. M7A.F.Ca.CA.001.10.2.1
GGAAAACAGGGCGGCGATCAGGAACGGGATACCCAGCCCGAGCGAATAGGCGGCGAGCAGCAGCGCGCCCTCGCCCACCGTCTCGCGGCCGCCGGCCAGCGTCAGGATCGGACCGAGCACCGGACCGATGCAGGGCGTCCAGCCGAAGGCGAAGGCCAACCCCATGACATAGGCGGCGACGGCGCTTGCCGGCTTGCCCTGCGACTGGAAGCGCGCCTCGCGTGAAAGCAGCGGAATGCGCAGGATACCGAGGAAATTCAGGCCCATGAGGATGATCAGCACACCGGCGCCCATCGCCAGCGGCTCCTGCCAGATACGCAGCAGCCGGCCGATGGTCGAGGCCCCGGCGCCAAGCGCGACAAAGACGGTCGAGAAGCCGAGCACGAAGGCGATCGAGGAATAAAGCAGCGCGCCGCGCGCGCCTTCCCTCGCCGTAGTTCCCGCATTGCCACGGAAATCGTCGACCGACACGCCGGCCATATAGCAGAGATAGGGCGGCACCAGCGGCAGCACGCAAGGCGACAGGAACGAGATGGCTCCCGCCCCGACCGCGCTGACATAGCCGATGTCCAATGCCATTTCCAGGAACTCCACTGTCGTGCCGCTGATATAGCGACGCGCAGCCTTGTCCACCAATCACCATTGTGT
>NZ_RZQY01000124.1:0-11612 GCF_003998575.1 Mesorhizobium sp. M7A.F.Ca.CA.001.10.2.1
TGCCTGATCCACGCCACCCATATGACCGATACGGAAACCGTTGCCATGGCCAGGAGCGGCGCCATCGCCGGCCTCTGCCCGATCACCGAGGCCAATCTCGGTGACGGCACTTTTGCCGCGCCGCTGTTCAGGGAACATGGCGGCCGCTATGGCGTCGGCTCCGATTCCAACGTGCTCATCGGCCTGCCCGACGAATTGCGCCAGCTCGAATATTCACAGCGCCTCGCCCACCGCGCCCGCAATGTGCTGGCGGTCGCGGGCGGCTCGACCGGCCGGGCGCTGTTCGATGCCGCGCTAGACGGGGGCAGCGTCGCCCTTGGCGCCGGCATCTCGCAGATCGCCGCCGGCGCATCCGCCGATCTCGTCTCGCTCGATCCCAAAAATCCCTCGCTGGCCGGCAAGAGCGGCGACGCGATCCTGGACGCCTGGATCTTCGCCAATGGCGGCAAGGTCGACTGCGTCTGGGTGCATGGGTTCAAGCAGGTCAGCGGCGGCACGCATGTGAAGCGAGAGGCTATCGCCGAGCGGTTTCGCAGCGTGATGACGGCGCTTTCGGCATGAGCATGGCCGGCACAGTGGTAGCGGACGGTGGCGGCTCGCTGCACCAGCGCATCCTGACCGACATCAGTGAGAAGATCACGTCCGGTGCCTGGGCGCCCGGCCATCGCATCCCGTTCGAGCACGAACTGAGCGTGCAATACAATTGCTCGCGCATGACGGTGAACAAGGCGCTGTCACAGCTTGCCAAGGCCGGGCTGATCGAACGTCGCCGCCGCTCAGGCAGCTTTGTGCGCCGGCCGCAGTCGCAAGCGGCGGTGCTGGAAATCCACGATATCCGCATCGAGGTCGAAGCGCTCGGCTTGCCTTACCGCTACGAGCGCGTCGCTCGGCACAAAAGGCGCAGCAGCGCCGAGGATCGCGCCCTGCTGGAATTGGGCTTGGCCGGACCGGTTCTGGCGCTGGAATGCGGGCATTTCGCCGGCGAGCGGCCGTTCGCGCATGAACAGCGGCTGATCAACCTCACCGCCGTACCCGAGGCAGCAGACGTGGAATTCGTGGCCATCGCACCAGGACCATGGCTGATCGGCCGCGTGCCGTGGAGCGAAGCCGAGCACCGGATTCGCGCTGTCGCCGCCGACAGACATATAGCGGCCGCACTCGACATCGAAGCCGGCGCGCCGTGCCTGGTGGTAGAGCGGCGGACATGGAGCGCCGAACATCCGGTCACCCATGTGCGCTTTACCTACGCGGCCGAGAGCCACACGCTGGTGGCAAGGTTCAGGCCGCAGGGGTAGCGCCGACGCTCCCTTCTCCCCTTGTGGGAGAAGGTGGATCGGCGCGACAGCGTCGAGACGGATGAGGGGTGTTCCAGCGGAGTGAGACGTTGGCGTTCCCTGGAACACCCCTCATCCGTCGCCTTCGGCGACACCTTCTCCCACAAGGGGAGAAGGTGAAAGTCGACGCTTTAGATCGCGGCGGTAATAATAATCTCGACCAGATAGTCCGGGGTGGCGAGCTTTGCTTCGCCGGTGGCACGGGCTGGCGTGTTGCCCTGCGGCACCCACTTGTCCCATTCCGCGTTCATCTCGGCAAAGGTGCTCATGTCGGCCAGCCAGATGATCGCCTGCAGGATCTTGGTCTTGTCGGAGCCAGCCTTGGCCAGCAATTCGTCGACAGCCGCCAGGATGTCCCTGGTCTGCGAAGCGACGTTGCCGGTTGGCTGGCCGACCTGACCAGCCAGATAGACGGTATTGCCATGGATGACGATCTGGCTCATGCGCGGGCCGACATCGATGCGACGAATGCTCATTGGATGGTTCCTTCCTGTGACGGTTGCGCTTCTTTAGAGTCGCGGCCGGCTTGGGGCAAGGTCGCCAGGTCGAATCCCCTTGGGCCAACGGCATATGGCATGCACACACGGCAAGTTGACCCTGCGGCCGCAATTCCGCCGGATTGGCTTGTTGACTAATGTAATAACATCACATATCCAATCGGCCGCTGCCAGCAGCCGGATTTCGCCGCCTACGGATCGCAGAATGACAAATACCTGCCTGACATTCCGCGACCTGACGCTTGGCTACGGCAGTCATCCGGCGATCCATCATCTCGACGGCACCATCCGCAAGGGCTCGCTGACCGCTGTGGTCGGCGCCAACGGCTCCGGCAAATCGACGCTGATGAAAGGCATTGTCGGCGTCCTGAAGCCAATGGCCGGCGAGGTTATCCGCGCACCCGGTGTACGTGCCGCCTATCTGCCGCAGCAATCGGAGCTCGACCGCTCTTTTCCAGCGCGCGTGGTCGATCTGGTTTCGCTCGGCCTGTGGCCACGACGCGGCCTGCTTGGCCGCTACACCAAGGAAGATCGCGATGACGTCAGCAAGGCGCTGATGGCGGTCGGCCTCGGCGGCTTTGAAAAGCGCCCGATCGACACGCTGTCGGGCGGCCAGTTGCAGCGCACGCTGTTTGCGCGCGTCCTGCTGCAGGACGCCGACCTCATCCTGCTCGACGAACCCTTCAACGCCGTCGACGCCAAGACGGTCGGCGACCTCATTGCCCTGATCAAGCACTGGCACGGCGAGGAACGCACCATCATGGTTGTCGTGCACGATCTGGACCTGGTGCGGCAGAATTTCCCCGAAACGCTGCTTCTCGCCCGCCAGCCGATCGCCTGGGGCGAAACCAGGGAAACGCTGAAACCTGACAACCTGTTGCGCGCCCGCCGCTTCCACGAAGCTTGGGAAGAAAATGCACCCTGGTGCGAGCCGGGCGAGGACGCTCATGGTGACGATCACCATGGCCACGATCACGACCGCCAACATGGCGTCGGACCGAGGGCTGCCTGATGGACATGCTTTACGGCCTTGTCATCGCGCCCTTCGCCGATTTCGGCTTCATGCAGCGGGCTTTGATCGGTTCGCTGATGCTGTCGCTCGGCGCCTGCCCTATCGGCGTCTTCCTGATGCTGCGGCGCATGAGCCTGTCGGGCGACGCCATGGCGCATGCCATCCTGCCCGGCGCGGCCGCCGGCTTCCTGTTCTATGGGCTGGAGATCCTGCCGATGACCATCGGCGGCCTGATCGCCGGCGTCATCGTCGCGCTCGGCGCCGGCGCCGTCTCGCGCTTCACCATACAGCGCGAGGACGCCTCGATGGCGGCGTTCTATCTGATTTCGCTCGCCATCGGCGTGCTGATGGTGTCGATCCGCGGGTCCAGCGTCGATCTCATGCATGTGCTGTTCGGCACCGTGCTGGCGCTCAACGATGAGGCCCTGACGCTGATCGGCGGCATCGTCGCGGTGACGCTGGTCAGCCTCGCCATCTTCTGGCGGGCGCTGGTCGCCGAATGCCTCGACCCGCTGTTCCTGCGCTCGGTCAGCCGGCTCGGCAGTCCGGTGCATTTCATCTTCCTCGGCCTTGTCGTGCTCAACCTTGTCGGCGGCTTCCAGGCACTCGGCACGCTTCTGTCGGTTGGGCTGATGATGCTGCCGGCCGCAGCCGCCCGCTTCTGGACAGTTCGCGTCGAGCCGATGTGCGTGCTGGCGGTGCTGATCGGCTTTGCGTCCTGCGTCGCCGGGCTGCTTCTGTCCTATCACGCGTCGCTGCCATCCGGCCCGGCCATCATCCTGTCGGCCGGCGTCGTCTATTTCGCCTCGATCCTGTTTGGCACGCGCGGCATTCTGCGCGCGCGCATCATCCATCACCGTCACAGAACGGCCTGATCCCCGCCCCTAGAAGGAGACCCGTCTATGCTGAAATCGATCCATGCCGCCCTGGCGATGAGCGTTATAACATTAACCGCTTTTGGCGCATCGTCGGCCTTGGCCGCACCGCTGAAAGTGGTCGCCAGCTTCACCGTCATTGCCGATTTCGCCAAAAATGTCGGCGGCGACCGCATCGACGTCACCACCATTGTCGGGCCGGATGGCGACGCCCATGTCTACGAGCCGAGCCCGGCCGATGCTGTGGCCATGGCCAAGGCCGACATCGTTCTGGTCAACGGCCTGCATTTCGAAGGTTTCCTGCAGCGGCTGGTCGATGCCAGCGCCACCAAGGCGTCTATCATCACCTTGACCAAGGGCGTGACGCCGATCGATTTCAAACCTGAATTCGCCGATGCCGACGCGGCCGAAGGTGCCGGCACCGACGGCGGCAAGACGGTCACCGATCCGCACGCCTTCCAGTCGATCGCCAATGCCAGGATCTACGTGAAGAACATCGCCGAGGCTTTCTGCGCGGCGGATGCGGAAGGCTGCGTCAGCTACCAGACCAATGCCGCCGCCTACACGAAGAAGCTCGACGCGGTCGAAGGCGAAGTGAAAGCGGCGATCGCCTCAATCCCGGAGAGCAAGCGCGTCGTCATCACCTCGCATGACGCCTTCGGCTATTTCGAACACGCATACGGCCTGACCTTCCTCGCCCCGCAAGGCATCTCGACCGACTCCGAGCCATCCGCCGCAGACGTCGCCAAACTGGTCAATCAGGTGAAGCAGGACAAGGCGGCTGCGATCTTCGTCGAGAACATCACCAACCCGCGCCTGATCGAACAGATCGCCAGCGAAACCGGCATCAAGGTCGGCGGCACGCTCTATTCGGATGCGCTGTCGCAGCCCGACGGCCCGGCCGCGACCTACATCGACATGATGCACAACAACATCCGTCAGATCAAAGGCGCCATTCTCGGCAGCTGAGTTTGAAGGATCGTCCAGCCGGGCCGCATCGGCCCGGTTGGATTTTCCGCCACGCAATGTCTATTTGGCAGAGAATTCCTTCGGTACGGATTGCCGCCCATGTCGGGGAGTGGCAAGACTGCCGCCTGACCAGTTTGCGAGGATGCTGCCATGGAATACCGCGAAATCAGCGAGGACTATTCGGTTTCGGGCCAGATCCAGCCTGAGGACGTCGCCGCCATCAAGGAAGCCGGCTTCAAGAGCGTCATCTGCAACCGGCCCGATGACGAACAGCCCGGCCAGCCTTCTGCCGACACCGTCAAGGCGGCGGTGGAAGCCGCAGGGCTCGCCTTCCGCTACATTCCGGTGATCAGCGGCCAGATCACCGCCGAGAATGTCGAGGATCAGGCCGAAGCGCTCGACGAACTCGACGGCCCGGTCTTCGCCTATTGCCGCTCCGGCGCGCGCTGCACCAATCTCTATGGGCTGATCCAGCAGTCGAAGGGCTGAACGGCCAGGGCTTAAATCGGCAGCGCGCCGGTCTCCTTCAACGTCTCCAGCACGATCGCCGTCTTCACGTGCTGCACGGATTCGTGTGGCAGGAGCACGCCGTTGACGAATTCCGACAGCGACTTCAGGTCGGGCGTCACCACTTTCAAAATGTAGTCCATCTCACCGGTCAGCGCGTGCGCTTCCTGCACTTCGGGCAGCCGCGCCACCAGCTCGCCGAAGCGCCTTGCATTGTCGCGGTTGTGCGTGGCGAGCGTCACCGAAATGACATTGACCAGGGAAAAACCGAGCTTGTCGCGGTCGAGAACGGCGCGATAGCCCTTGATAAAGCCGTCCTCCTCCAGCCGCTGGCGGCGGCGCGAGCATTGCGACGCCGACAGGTTCACCCGCTCCGAAAGATCGTTGTTGGTCAGCCGCGCATCACCCTGCAACAGCGCCATTATCTTGCGGTCAAACTGGTCAATGCGCGCCTCATCCATGGTTTTTCCTCACATCATGCACGCTTCACGCATGACATCATCATTTCAAGCGTTTGAATGCAAGCACCGTGCGCCTCCTCCGCGTTATGATCGTGTCAAATGGCCTTTTCAGGCCAGGCCAGCTTTCGGAGGAATATCATGGGTCCCTTCCCGCACGACGCCCCGCCCGCCAGGATCGGCAAGGACAACCCGGCCGGCACCGACGGCTTCGAGTTTGTCGAATTCGCGCATCCGGAACCGGAAAAACTGGCTCAACTGTTCACCCGTATGGGCTATGTCGCGGTGGCCAAGCACCGCACGAAAGACGTCACCATCTGGCGGCAGGGCGACATCAACTATGTCGTCAATGCCGAGCCCGGCTCGCATGCGATGAAGTTCGTCGACAAGCACGGCCCCTGTGCTGCCTCGATGGCCTGGCGGGTGGTGGATGCCAAACACGCTTTCGATCATGCGGTTGCCAAGGGCGCCATGCCTTACGAAGGCGCCGACAAAGCGCTCGACGTGCCAGCAATCATCGGCATTGGCGGCTCGCTGCTCTACTTCATCGAGACCTATGGCAAGAAGGGTTCGGCCTATGATGCCGAGTTCGAATGGCTGGGCGCTCGCGACCCACGGCCGGAAGGCGTCGGCTTCTACTATCTCGATCACCTGACCCACAATGTCTATCGCGGCCAGATGGACAAGTGGTGGGATTTCTATCGCAATCTGTTCGGCTTCAAGCAGATCCATTTCTTCGACATCGACGGCAAGATCACCGGCCTGGTGAGCCGCGCCATCACCTCGCCCTGCGGCAAGATTCGCATTCCGCTCAACGAGTCCAAGGACGAGACCAGCCAGATCGCCGAATATCTGAAGAAGTACAATGGCGAGGGCATCCAGCACATCGCTGTCGGCACCGACGAGATCTATACCGCCACCGACAGGCTGGCCGAGAACGGGCTGAAGTTCATGCCCGGCCCGCCGGAGACCTACTACGACATGTCGTATGACCGCGTGAACGGCCATGACGAACCGATCGAGCGGATGAAGAAGCACGGCATCCTGATCGACGGCGAAGGCGTCGTCGACGGCGGCATGACCAAGATCCTGCTGCAGATCTTTTCGAAGACCGTGATCGGCCCGATCTTTTTCGAGTTCATCCAGCGCAAGGGCGACGAAGGTTTTGGCGAGGGCAACTTCCGCGCGCTGTTCGAATCGATCGAGCAGGATCAGATCAAGCGCGGCGTGATCAAGGTGGACGGCAAAGCGGCGTAAGGTTACTCTCGCTGCGGCCCGGCTTTGGCTTAAGGTTGGGCCTAGCGAGGTCGAGCCGTGCACGTCTCTATTACGGAAGCCAGAGCCAAACTGTCGGAACTCGTCAGGCGTGCAAATGCCGGCGAGGAGATCGTAATCACCCGGCGCGGCAGGGTCGTAGCGCGTCTCTTGCCGCCCCCCGGCAAGGAAAGACCTATCGGCGCCACCGCTGCTCTGAAAGGGCCGAGCGGCTTGACGATTAATTAGAGCCCCAACCGCTCGACCTCTCTCTCCCTCAGCTTCGCATCATAATAGAGCAGAAACTCATCCAGTTGCGGCGGCTTGACCGACGTCCCCGAAAGCATGGCGTGCACCTGGCCGCGGTGATGGATGTCGTGCAGGAAGACATGGGCGAGGATATCGCCGATGCGCTCGGGGATCATGCCGTCCTCGCGCCGGTCGGTGATAACCTGCCGATCGAGGTCGTCGGCCGACAGTCTATCGCAAAAGGCGATCAGCCGCCGGTCGGCTGCGACCTGCGCCGCAAACAACGCCCCCGGCTCGTCGAGGGGCACGAAGTCGTCATGGGCGGCAGCACCGAGACCACCCTCTTCGAGAAAATCGAGATAGAGAAGATCGACCGCAAGGATGTGGTTGAGCGTCGCCTTGATCGATGGAAAGAAGCTGGTGCGTTCGGCCTCGAACTCACCTGGCTGGAGCGACAGCACCGCGCGGTAGAGCCGGTCGTTCGACCACAGATTGTTGCCGGCCATACGGCGCAGATGGTCGAGCAGGTTCACGAGATCATCCCCCTGCCCGCATCAGATGCAAGCCTGCCCCCATGATCGCGAATCCGGCAAGAACGATCAGCAGAAGCCGGTTCATGCGCCGCCGCATGGCTTGCGTTTCCTCGTCGCGCGCGACGTTCATGTTGGTGATGGTGTGGAACATCATCGCCTTGCGCGGAAAGCCGCTGCGGTTGGTCAGGCCGGGCGATCGCGCCTCAATGCGGTAGCTCAGCCGGATCGCCTGGATGAAGACCGCCAGTATGGCGAGTGCCCAGACACCGGCCAGAAGATAGTCCCCCGTCATGCCCTTACCTTTCGTATTTCTCGACCTTCTGCTCAATGGCGCCGAAGATCGAATGCCCGGTTTTGTCCTTCATCTCGATGCGCACCGTGTCGCCGAAGCGCAGGAACGGCGTTTTGGGTTCGCCTGACACAATGGTCTCGATCATGCGCAGTTCGGCGATGCAGGAATAGCCGGCGCCACCGGCCGAAACAGGCTTGCCCGGCCCGCCGTCGAGCTTGTTGGAGACAGTCCCCGAGCCGATGATCGTGCCGGCCGCCAATGGCCGTGTCCTTGCTGCGTGAACGATCAGCGCCGGAAAATCGAAGGTCATGTCGATACCGGCATTGGCCCGGCCGAACGGCTTGCCGTTGAGATCGGCGAGCAGCGGCAGGCTGACCTTGCCGCCGTCCCAGGCATCACCCAGTTCGTCCGGCGTCACCGCGACAGGCGAAAACGCCGAGGACGGTTTTGACTGGAAAAAACCGAAACCTTTGGCCAGTTCCGGTCCGGTGAGCGCGCGCAGCGTGACGTCATTGACCAGCATGACCAGCCGGATCGCCGCGCGCGCCTCATCGACACTGGCGCCCATCGGCACGTCGTCGACAATGACGGCGACTTCGCCTTCCATGTCGATGCCGAAGGCTTCGTCAGCCATGCGGATCGGATCGCGTGGCGGAATGAAAGTGTCCGAGCCGCCCTGGTAGATCAGCGGGTCGGTCCAGAAGCTCGCAGGCATCTCGGCGCCACGCGCTTTGCGCACCAGTTCGACATGATTCACATAAGCCGAGCCGTCGGCCCATTGATAGGCGCGCGGCAGCGGCGAGTGGGCGTCATGCTCGTGGAAGCGCTCCGCCGGCATCGCGTTGTTCTCAAGCGATTCCGCTATTGTCGCGAGATGCGGGGCGATGCGGCGCCAGTCGTCGAGCGCCGCCTGCAGCGTGCGCACCAGGAACGAGGCGTCTGTGAAGCGTGTCAGGTCGCGCGAGACAACGACGAGTTTTCCGTCGCGCGTCCCGTCCTTCAATGTGGCAAGCTTCATGCGGTTTCCTCTCCTGCTGCAGCTTTGGCGCTGCTTAAGCCCACAACAAGACCGTCGCGGGCGATCGTCAAGTCGCCAGCCCATGTTTTCCTGACAGCGGCAGTCCAATCGGCCTCGCCGATCCCGGGATCGTCGGCCGGAATGAGATGATTGAGCACCAGTCTCTTGACGCCGGCATCGCTGGCGATGCTGCCGGCCTCTTCGGCAAAGCTGTGGCTGGCGAGCAGGTGGTCTTTCAGCCGCGCGCCATTGCCGGTCCTGGCCACCAGCCGCTCGATGCCTTCTTCCAGCATCGCCTCGTGGACGAGGATATCGGCGCCTTGGGCAAAATCCGCGAGCGGCGGAAAGAAGGCCGTGTCAGCGGAAAACACCACGCTTTTCCCGCTGTGTTCGAAGCGCAGGGCAAAACAGTCGGTCACCGGCGGATGCTCGACGCGCAGCGCCGAAACCGTCAAGCCGCCCTGTTCGACCACTTGGCCTTCGCCGAATTCGACGATCGAAACCAGGTCGCGAATATCCGGTCGGCCTTCATCGACGATGCGGATCTCGATATCGAACTCCATCGCCTGGCAAAAGCGCTGCCAGTAATGATCCGTGCCGGGCGGGCCGAACACGTGGACCGGGGTCGCCAGACCCGCCGTCCAGGCGGTGTGGATCAGCGGGCCCAGTTCCAGGACATGGTCGGAGTGCAGATGCGTGATGAAGATCAGATCGAGCGATTTCAGGCCGATGCCGGCATCGACCAGGCCACGCGTGACGCCAAGCCCGCAGTCGACGACGATGCTGCGGCCGCCGATCTGCAGCAGCGAAGAGCTTGGCCACGGACCGCCTGGCCGCAGCGCAGGGCCGCCCTTCGAGCCCAAAATCACCAACCGATCCGGCATTGGCTCGGTGCTCAAGACCAGTCGCCCTCGGGCGTGCCATTGAAACGCTTCTTCAGATCCGCCCAGCAGTCGATATAATTGTCCTGCCGGGTTTCGAGTTCGGCGCCGTAGCGGGTCAGCATTTGCGGAAATCGGGTCTCGAACATGAACGCCATGGTGTTGTCGAGCTTGACCGGTTTCAGGTCCGCGCGCGAGGCCTTTTCGAAGCCAGGCGCATCCGGTCCATGGGCCAGCATCAGATTGTGCAGACTGATGCCGCCGGGCACAAAGCCCTCTTCCTTGGCATCGTACTGGCCATGGATCAGGCCCATGAACTCGCTCATGATGTTGCGGTGGTACCAGGGTGGCCGGAACGTGTCTTCGGCCACCAGCCAGCGTGGCGGGAAGATGACGAAGTCGATATTGGCCGTGCCCTCCTCGCCGCTGGGTGCCGTCAGCACAGTGAAGATGGACGGGTCGGGATGGTCGAACAGCAGCGCGCCGACAGGCGAAAAGGTAGCCAGATCATATTTGTAGGGGGCGTAATTGCCGTGCCAGGCAACGACGTCCAGCGGCGAATGGCCGATCTCGGTGACATGGAAATTGCCGCACCATTTCACCGTCAGCCGGCACGGCGTTTCCTTCTCCTCGAACCAGGCGCAAGGCGTCTTGAAATCGCGCGGATTGGCCAGGCAGTTGGCGCCGATCGGGCCGCGGTCGGGCAGCGTCAACTTGGCGCCGTAGTTCTCGCAGACGTAGCCGCGCACTTCCTTGTCGACCAGCTCGACCTTGAAGACCAGACCGCGTGGCAGCACCGCGATCTCGCCGGGCCGCAGCTCAATGACGCCCATCTCGGTGACGAAGCGCAATGCGCCGACCTGCGGCACGACCAGCAATTCACCGTCGGAGTTGAAGAAATGGTCGTCGACCATCGAGCGGTTGGCGACATAGACATGTGCCGCCATGCCGGTCTGGCCGAGCACGTCGCCTGATGTGGTGATGCTGCGCATGCCGGCGATAAAATCGGTCGGCTCTTTCGGCATCGGCACCGGATTCCAGCGGTATTGGCCAAGCGCCAACTCATGATCGCCGACATTGGGCGCACTCTTCCACAAGGGATAGCTCGCAGGCTTGAAGCGGCCAGTGTGCTTGACGCTCGGCCGGATCCGGTAGAGCCAAGAGCGCTCATTGGTGCCGCGCGGGGCGGTGAAGGGCGAGCCCGAAAGCTGCTCGGCATAGAGGCCGTAGGCCGGCCGCTGCGGGGAGTTCCGTCCTTGTGGCAGCGAACCGGGCAGCGTCTCGGTTTCGAAGTCGTTGCCGAAACCAGGCATGTAGGAAAAGGCCAGTGCTTCCTCCCCGGAATGGATCTCAATTGACCAAACTGGTTTCATTTGTAACCATTGAAAATGTAACCATCAATGGCGGCTTTGAAAAATGGCGATCAAGAGCGAAGCGTCCGACGCGCCTGAAATTCTCAATCTGGAAAATTTCCTGCCCTACCGGCTCTACCGGCTTGCCGACGCCGTCAGCCGCGAATTTTCGCGGATTTACAAGGATAGCCACGGCCTGACGCGGCCGGAATGGCGCACCCTTTCGGGGCTGGGGCAGCATGGAACGATGACGGCGTCTGCAATCGGTGAGCAATCGGCCATGCACAAGACAAAGGTTTCGCGCGCTGTCGCCGAGCTCGAGCGGCGGCGCTGGCTGACGCGAAAACCCGACGAAAAAGACCGCCGTATCGAACATCTGAC
>NZ_RZQY01001250.1:0-646 GCF_003998575.1 Mesorhizobium sp. M7A.F.Ca.CA.001.10.2.1
GGGCCGAGATGCTGCGTCCGGCAACGAAGCGCTGGAAATAGCGGCCGGCGATCGGGCTTTCTCCGGCTGCTCGTCTGACGTGCCCGCCGCCGGCGCCGCCCGCGGTCTTGACCACCCAGTTCTCCCGATCAGGCGGCTGGTCCCATCGCGATTGCGGATGCGGGATGCCAAGTTCGGCGCAATCATCGGCCAGCAACTGCGGATCCTTGATCCTGCGGATTGCGGCGCCGCCATTGCCTGCGAGCGGAAAGTGTCGCGCGATCTCGTCCACGGTCTCAGGCATCCGCTCAAACCCTGAGCCCAGGATAATGGCGACCGGCAGGTCGTCGCCAGCCAATCGCCGAAGCGTGTCGACGATGCGCTCGCCGTCGATGCCCCTCTGCAGGTCGCCCGGCAGCATCGTCGCACGTTCGGCGAGCGCGACGGTGTCCGTATCGCAAAAGAAATCGGCAACCAGCGGACGATAGCCGGCGCGACGCGCGGCGGCGGCCAGCGCCCGGCCTGAAATTGCCGCGATCAAAAGAGATCCGGCGTTACTTGGCAATCTCGCGTGCAAGGGAAAACGCTTCCTGAAAATCGAGCGTGATCGTCTTTTCGGATTCGATCATTCTTTTGAAGAGACCGAATTCGACCTTATATTTGACAT
>NZ_RZQY01001251.1:0-645 GCF_003998575.1 Mesorhizobium sp. M7A.F.Ca.CA.001.10.2.1
CGTGCGCGGTTGGGTGACGTCGGGCGGCTATGCGCATCATTCGAAGAAGTCCGTCGCCGTCGGCTATGTGCCGAAGGAGATCGCAGATGAGAGCGACGGCTTCGAAATCGAGCTGCTGGGCAAGCGTCATGCGGCGCGCATTCAGGCGGTGCCGCTTTTCGACGCCAATTTCGAACGGATGCGTGCCTGAAGCGCTTCGGCTTCGCCGATGCGCTTCAGATTCCTGTTTGTGCATGTCGTGTCCCAAAACCGCTGGGCACTTTGGGCGACATGCACTAGTCACGCCCCTTCTTCTGGGCGTCAGGCGCTGCGGCGGTTGTCCAGCGCGAAGGCGCCGGCGCCGGCAAACACCAGATAGAGGAAGATGAAGCAGAAAGAGATCGCCGAATCGCCGCCATTGTTGACCGGGAAGAAGTCGCGCGGCATGTGCGCCATGAAATAGGCGATCGCCATTTCGCCGGCCAGAAGGAAGGCTACGGGCCGCGTGAACAGGCCGAGCGCCAGCAGGATGCCGCCGGCGAATTCGAGGATGCCGGCGGTCATGGTCAGCCCGGAAAGGGCGTGGGGATCGGCGCTGACGGGGAAGTTGAACAGTTTCTGGCTGCCATGCTCGATGAACTGCAGCGCGGTCATGATGCGCAACAC
>NZ_RZQY01001252.1:0-640 GCF_003998575.1 Mesorhizobium sp. M7A.F.Ca.CA.001.10.2.1
ATCATGGTCTGGTCCGGCTTCGGCACCGGCAATCTGTTCGGCGACGGACTGGCACTGCTGATGACCATCGGCAGCGGCCTCTACATGATCATGGTGCGCGCGTTCCGCGACACGCCGGTGGTGTGGGCCGGCGCGGTTTCGGCGTTCCTGCTGTTCCTGCTCGGCTGGTTCGTCACCGATCCGCTGGCGGTTTCGCAAAGGGATGCCGTTCTGCTCGCCACGTTCGGCGCGTCCTTTGCGTTGTCCTCGATCCTGTGGACGGAGGGCGCGCGGCTCATCCCGCCGGCCGAATCCGGACTGCTCGGCTCGGCCGAAGTGCCGTTCGCGATCCTGTTTGCCTTCCTGTTCCTGGGCGAGATTGCACCAGCCGCCAGCATGATCGGCGGCGTCATCGTGTTGTGCGCGGTGTTCGCCCATGCGGGGCGGGATTGGCTGAGGGCCCGCTCGCAACGCATGGCCGGCCCGCAACGCGTGGCGTCAAATATTTCTTAAAAAAGTGACACAGTCACGGAACCATCATCCGGGTCAGGCATTATGGATGCGACGGGCCATCCCCAAGTCCCCCCAAACCCCTCGGCCCGTCCTACTCCAAGCCGACCGTAAGGTCGGCTTTTTCTTTGCCACCAAGCCGACCGTAAGG
>NZ_RZQY01001253.1:0-639 GCF_003998575.1 Mesorhizobium sp. M7A.F.Ca.CA.001.10.2.1
GCTTTGCGGCATCGGGCCGAACAGGCCCGCTGCCGCACCCGCCCTCGACTCAAGGGCGGTACATTGACGTACTGAAACGCAGGAAAGGAGAATGATCGATGTTGAAGAATCTCACTTCCGACAGCAGCAGGCCGGCGCTCGATGTCGTAAATATCCTTGCCGGCATCGCGCTGGCGCTCTCGCCCTGGCTCCTTGGCTATGCTGCCGATGCTGTTGCCGTCTGGCACGCCTTCATCGCGGGCGTAATCACCGTTCTGATCGCGGCGCGCGCGTTGGTGGCGTTCCACAAATTTGAAGAATGGGCGAACCTTGTCGTCGGCCTGTGGATTGTGGCCGCACCTTGGGTGCTTGGCTTTGCCGGCCTGGCGGCAGCAATGTGGTCGCACGTCATCGCTGGCGTTGTGGTTGCGGCCCTGGCAGCAGCCAGCCTTTGGCTCGCGAACAACCGACCGCTTTCTGCAGCCTGATCATAGCCGCTGGCGGGTCCGGATCTTCCGGGCCCGCTCTTTTTTTACGCGCGAGACCACAATCGATGCTGATGCCGTTCCGGTTCGGCGATCTATCCCGCGTTTGTGTGAAGTGGCCGCCATGGACATGAGTAACAGGAAACACAGTTCAACCTCTGGTACTGGATCGGCC
>NZ_RZQY01001254.1:0-630 GCF_003998575.1 Mesorhizobium sp. M7A.F.Ca.CA.001.10.2.1
CGCCGGTATCGGCTTCCTCGGCAAGACGGTCTCCGGTGTCTCGCCGAAGGATTTGAAGCCGCTGGCCGATGCCGGCAAGAGCTCGCTCGGCTCCGGCGTCGTCGTCTTCGTCGGCGCCGGCGAAGACAACAAGGCAAGCGTCGTGGTGGCCGTCACCGACGACCTCATCGATCGCTTCAGCGCCGTCGACCTTGTCCGCGTGGCCTCCGCCGCATTGGGCGGGCAGGGCGGCGGCGGGCGGCCCGACATGGCCCAGGCCGGTGGCCCCGACGCTTCCAAGGCCGATGATGCGATTGCAGCAGTGAGGGCGGCACTCGAAGCGGCGTAGGCTAGTGGGCAGTTCAGGGGGGAGCCCTACCTTCCCAAGTAGCGCTGCCCCTCATCTGGCTGCCGCCATCTTCTCCCCGTAAACGGGGAGAAGGGCGCTTTCGTCGCGGCTTTCGCCAATCGCCAGCCTTGCAAAAAAAGAGGCGCCGGCGTTGCGGCCAGCCTCTTTCTCCCCGTTTTACGGGGAGAAATGCCCGGCAGGGCAATGAGCGACTATCTGTGGTGTCAAGTTGCATTGGCGAACTCCATGCGCGCATCGCGTGCTTTTGCATTGAGAATGACGAGGAGTTTTCGCGCCAGCGC
>NZ_RZQY01001255.1:0-624 GCF_003998575.1 Mesorhizobium sp. M7A.F.Ca.CA.001.10.2.1
GCATTGGGGCTCGGCTTCAAGCGGGCCGAGGCGGCGCGCTTCTCATTCCTGCTCGGGCTGCCTGCCATCGCGCTCGCCGGCCTCAAGGAACTCTGGGAACTGCACAAGGTCCATCTCGACGCCCATGGCTGGTCGGTGCTTGCTGTCGGGCTGGTCGTTGCGTCGATCTCCGCCTTCTTCGCCATATGGGGGCTGATGCACGTGCTGGAGCGTTTCTCGGCCTGGCCGTTCGTCATCTATCGCGGCCTGCTCGGCATCGTCTTGTTGTTGAGCGTCGCCATGGGATGGCTTGCCTAAGTCCAGAGCCTTTCACAGTCTCGCTTGAAACAGGTTATATCCGTACCGGACCTCGAACTTCGATTCCGGTAAGCGCATGGATTTCCTGACCCTCCTGCAATCATTGCCGTTGCTGCTGGCATTGGCCAAGGGCGCACTGCCGTCGGTGGCGGCATTTGGCATGGGATTTGGCCAGTGGACCGCTTCACTGCCGCCATGCCGGGACTTCACCTTCGAGGCGACCAGCTATCTCGTTTGCGAGGTCGATCCAAAACGATATCAGCTCGAGCTGTTCTGGAAGGATGCGGCGGGCAAGCCGTTTCAGTCGCTGCACAATCTGCCTGCCAC
>NZ_RZQY01001256.1:0-624 GCF_003998575.1 Mesorhizobium sp. M7A.F.Ca.CA.001.10.2.1
AACATATAGGCTGTAGAATCTTTCATTGCTTTATGGCTAGTATGATCATATTCAATAGTGTCACCATCGTGAGTAACAACTTTTTGAATTGAATGAGCATTGTTATAAGTACCACCATTTGCTAATGAAGCAAATGCAGATGCTAATTGAGTTGGTGAGAATTCTGATGAAGAACCACCAAGTACTTCAGATGGTCCAATTTTACCATCGTAATCTAAACCAACTTTAGATGCGAATTTCTTAGGTGCATCGTTACCTGCGCTAGATTTAGTTTGTTGCCAAGTTTTAAGGGCAGGGATGTTGAAACTTTGTCTTAATGCATCATATGCAGAGACAGTTCCGTGACTCTTCGTATCATAGTTTCGGAATGTTGAACCGTCTACTTGATATGAAGATTCGTCTTGAATAGCATGATTAGTTGCCCAATTCATGTTTTCAATAGCTGGACCATAAGCTAAGAATGGTTTTAATGATGAACCAGTAGGATGTGGATCTGTAGCTTGGTTTCTGTCAACGACGTCTTTATAATTACGTCCACCAGAAATGGCTACTAAACCACCAGTTTTACTATCTAAGATAGTAGCACCAACTTGTTGGTCATCGTTTTTGTAGAAGCTACCATTG
>NZ_RZQY01001257.1:0-624 GCF_003998575.1 Mesorhizobium sp. M7A.F.Ca.CA.001.10.2.1
GTGCACACGCATGCCAGCCCGCGCTCGGCGGTGAACTTCCTGATCCATGCGGCAGGGATCGACGGCAGCGCAGTCGGGCCGCGCCGCAACCTGACGATGCCCGGCGTTGCCGTCACCGTCGGCGAGCAGATCGAGGCGCTGGAACGCATCGCCGGGCCGAAGGCGGTAAGCCTGATCCGCGAGGTTCCGGATGAGACGATCTGGGCGATCGTCAAGGGCTGGCCGACGCGCTTCGAGGCAAAGCGGTCACGGGAGCTCGGCTTCAGCGCCGAAAAGAGTTTTGACGAGATCATCCGCGCTCACATCGAGGATGAGCTCGGCGGCAAGATCGCGGGTTAAACTCCGAACCTCGTGGCGCCGGCCTATCCGCCGCTCGCCAAACTCGCCGACAGCAGCAGCAGTCCGAACAGGAACACAAACGCCGCGCCGCCGATCTCGACGATCGAGTGGATGCGGTTGCCCATGCGGCCGTCGCCGGCGAAATACACCGCCCAGTTCTTGGCGGTCACCGCCAGTGTCGCCAGTGCCGATACGGCGATGGCGGTGCCCAGCGACATCGCCAGCACCGACAGCAAACCGCCGAGCCAGAGGCCGTTGAGCAAGGCGAAGCTCAGCACGATCAGG
>NZ_RZQY01001258.1:0-623 GCF_003998575.1 Mesorhizobium sp. M7A.F.Ca.CA.001.10.2.1
CGAGACCACTGCCGAGAAGCCGTTGCCGGCATCGAAGTAGTACTGGACGACGTTGGTGTCGAAATCGCCGTAGGGAACCAGCGTATCCTGGATGACGTTGCCGGCGTAGCCGACGAACGTGTCGAAGGCCGATTCGTCCTTACCGACGCGCAGGCCACCGAGCTGGATCCAGGCGAAGTTCAGCGAGACGTCCCGGTTATGGGCGGCGTTGACGTCCTCGAAAGCGTTGTCGTCGCCAAAGTTGAAGCGGGTCTCGGTGTAGGTCTTCAACGTGCCGAGTTCGGTTTCCTGGCCTGTCCAGGTCTTCAGCGTGAAGCGGGTATTCTTCAGCCAGGTGTTGTGGTCATCACCATCCTGGTGATCCGCGGCTTTTGCACCATCGAACGAACCGAGGTCGCCACCGCCGATGTCGTAACGGATATAGCCGCCGATGCGCAGGCAGGTTTCGGTGCCGGGGATGTAGAAGTAGCCAGCGCCGTAGACGTCGCAGATCTTGACGTATTCAGCGGGTTCCGGCTCGGCGACGACGACGGCGTCGGCGGCGCGCGCACCGGAAACTGCGATCAGGGCCGCAGCGGAGCCGAGGAGAAGGCTCTTGATGTTCATTTTCTGACCTCCAGTCA
>NZ_RZQY01001259.1:0-622 GCF_003998575.1 Mesorhizobium sp. M7A.F.Ca.CA.001.10.2.1
CGTGTAATTGATGTGTTTTCAGATTTTCTTGCAATTTTGTCAATTTCATCAACGTATATAATACCTTTTTCAGCTTTGTCTATATCAAAGTCTGCTGCTTGAATTAAGCGTAATAAGATATTTTCAACGTCGTCACCAACATAGCCAGCTTCAGTTAAACTAGTAGCATCTGCAATTGCAAATGGAACATTTAATGTTTTAGCTAATGTTTGTGCTAATAATGTTTTACCACTACCTGTTGGTCCGATTAATGCGATATTACTTTTTTGTAATTCAACATAATCTTCATTAGGGCCTAGTTGTTGAATACGTTTATAGTGATTATATACAGCTACAGATAAAGCTTTTTTAGCCTTTTCTTGACCGATTACATATTCATTTAAATGGTCCATAATCTCTTTAGGAGTTGGTAATTCTGTTAATTCTTCTGAAGAATTTTGTGCTAATTCTTCTTCAACGATTTCTGAGCATAGTACAATACACTCATTACAAATATACACGCCACTTCCTGCAACTAATTTCTTAACTTGATCTTGATCTTTACCGCAGAAAGAGCATTTTAAATTTTCTTCATCTTCATTGAATTTGAACATTCTTTTCTACACCCCTATTCCATAAAGAC
>NZ_RZQY01000125.1:0-11465 GCF_003998575.1 Mesorhizobium sp. M7A.F.Ca.CA.001.10.2.1
CCCCGCGCTTGGTCCCCCTGCCGAAAGGGGCGCAAAAATCGACCGGCAGAAAGGCGCCCGCCACAGGCTTGGCCGCGGACTCGGAGAAATCCTTCGCAGCCTGACGATCGAACAGAGCCTGCGGCGCGTGGTCATTGCCGGCGGCGATACGTCGAGCCACGCGCTGGGCGAGATGGGTGTCGATGCCCTGACAATCCGCATGCCGCTGCCCGCTTCGCCGGGTTCGCCGCTCTGCGTTGCTCACGCGCGCGTCAAGGCGATCGACGGCTTGGAGGTCGCGCTCAAGGGCGGCCAGGTCGGAACCGATCGCTATTTCTCAGCCATCCGCGACGGCCTCGGCGGTTGAAACAACTAACGCCTACGTCCAGGTGATAGCCTGCGGGAACACCTCTGCGCACGAAATGCTCCTTGCCGGGTGGAAATCCCGGTAACACCCGGTATTATCTGCGAAAATGCCGAAATCGGGAGGATGCCGGGTGCAGACCAAGAAGATCATCAATGCCGGCAACCGCGCCGTCGACGAGATGCTGGAAGGCATCCTGGCAGCCCATCCCCGCCATCTCAAAAGCGTGGAGGGTAGCCCACGCTCCATCATCGCCTGCGACGGACCGCGCCAGGGCAAGGTGGGCCTCGTCATTGGCGGCGGCTCGGGCCACGAGCCGAGCTTTCTTGGCTTCGTCGGCAAGGGATTGGCCGATGCGGCGGCCATCGGCAATGTCTTCGCCTCGCCACCGCCGGACCCGATCCTCGAATGCGCAAAGGCAGTCAGCGGCGGCGCCGGCGTGCTGTTCATGTACGGCAACTATGCCGGCGACGTGATGAATTTCGACATGGCGGCCGAGATGGCCGCCATGGACGACATCGAGGTGCGCACGGTGCTGAGCACCGACGACGTCGCCTCGGCACCGCGCGACCAGCGGCACAAGAGGCGCGGCGTCGCCGGCAATTTCTTCATCTTTAAGGCGGCCGGTGCCGCCTGCGACCGGATGCTGTCCTTCGACGAATGCGAGCGCATCGCCGGCAAGGCCAACGACCACACCTTCACCATGGGCGTGGCGCTGTCGCCCTGTTCGCTGCCGCAGACCCGCCGGCCGAATTTCGAGATCGGGCCGGACGAGATGGAGATCGGCATGGGCATCCATGGCGAGCCGGGCATCGCGCGCGAAAAGTTGAAAACAGCCGACGAGATCACCGACGAGATGCTGGACAGGATCCTCGACGAGATGGCGCCTACGCGCGGCGACAAGGTCGCGGTGCTCGTCAATTCGCTGGGCTCAACGCCGCTGATGGAACTCTACATCATGAACCGGCGCGTGAAGCAGAGGCTCGATGAGATCGGTGTGTCCATACACGCAAGCTGGGTCGGCAATTACTGCACCTCGCTCGAAATGGCTGGTGCATCGATCACGCTGCACCAACTCGACGGCGAGTTGCAGACGATGCTGGATCACCCCTGCGACTGCGCCATGTTTCGCGCCGGCTAAACCCACTTCTGTGGCAAGGACTAAGACATGACGACAATCGACACCGCCCACCTTGTCGCGATGTTCGCGGCGATCGCAACCGCCATGTCCGCCGACCGGGACCGACTGTGCGCGCTTGACGGGGTTATCGGCGACGCCGACCACGGCATCGCGATGGAGCTTGGATTTTCCGCTGCACGCGATGCCGTCGCCGCACTGGATGCAGAGGCAACCGACCCGACCACCTTGCTGAACACCGCTGCCAAATCGTTCCTGAATGCCGTCGGCGCTTCCTCCGGGCCGCTCTATGCGACCGCGTTCATGCGGGGCGCGGCAGCCGTCAAGGGCAAGACGACGCTCGACGATTCGGACGTGGTCGCCCTGTTCCAGGCTATGGCCAAGGGCATTCAGGATCGCGGCAAGGCCGAGCCTGGCGAAAAGACGATGATCGATGCATGGGCGCCGGCTGCGCAGGCAGCGGGCGAAGCGCTGACCTCCGGCAAGGATCTGGCGGGCAGTCTCGAAGCTGCTGCACAAGCGGCAAACGCAGGCGCGGAGGCGACTAAGTCGATGGTCGCCACGAAAGGCCGGGCATCGCGCCTCGGCGAACGCTCGCTTGGCCACATGGACCCGGGCGCAGCGTCCGCCGTTACCGTGATCGAGGCGATGCGGGTCGCCTTGACCAGTTAACTCAGTAACGGGTTCCCCGCGTCTTTCAGCGCTTGGCGTCGAGCTTGTCGATGGCCTGCACGTTTGTGGCGGAGGGGCCATTCGGATCGAACTCCGAGGCCAACCATGCGTCGGCGATCGATTTCGCTAGTTCGGGACCGATGACGCGGGCGCCCATGGTGATGATCTGGGCGTTGTTGGACTTGGCGGCGCGCTCGGCGGAATAGGTGTCGTGGGTCAATGCGGCGCGAATGCCCGGGACCTTGTTGGCGGAGATGCTGACGCCGATGCCGGTGCCGCAAAACAGGATGGCCCGGTCGTAATTGCCGTCGAGAATTTCGTGGCCGACCGAGGCGGCGATATCGGCGTAGAATCCGGCCTGGCTTAGGTCGACGACCTGCAGTTCCGGCTTGGTGGCGAGATGCTTGGCGATGACGTCGAGCAGCGGCTTGCCGGCGCTGTCGGCTCCGAGTGCGATCTTCATGATGATGAGCTCCTTTGCTAGGTCTTTTGGCAGTCAGCGCGCGATGGCGGCCGACGCCTTTTTCAGAATGTCGATATAGCCTTCCGCTTGCCACGCCGAGCGGCCGATGAACAGGCCATCGATATGCGGCTGGCCGATGAGTTCGGCCGCGTTGCCTGGATTGACGCTGCCACCATAAAGCACAGGTGGAGCAATCGGCAGCCGGTCGGCGGCAACCTTCTTGATCAGCTGTTGCTGCCTGTCGGCATAGTCGGCGCTTGCGGGAATGCCCTTCTCGCCGATTGCCCAGACGGGCTCGTAGGCAAAGAGGATTTCCGCCTTCAGTTGATCGCCGCTCAGCTCTTGCAGCGCGCCGAGAACCTGTGCCGTCAGCACCGCCTCGGCGCGGCCTGATTCACGCTCAGCCAGCGTCTCGCCGACGCAGATCAGCGGCACGAAACCGTGCCTGACAGCGGCCGCCGTTTTTAGTCCCACAGTCGCATCGGCCTCGCCGAAATGCTCGCGGCGCTCGCTATGGCCGAGTTCGATCACATCCAGCCCGCAATCTTTCAACATCACCGGCGAGATCTCCCCCGTCCAGGCGCCAGCATCGGCCCAATGCATGTTCTGGGCACCGATCTTGACGCGGGTGTTGGCCAGCGCGGCCTTGACCTGGCGCGCTGCGGTGAACGGCGGAATGACGAAGGGCTGTATTGCCAGATCGAAATCGGGCACAAAGGCCGCCAGCGCATCGGCGAACTGCAACGCCTCCGACAGCGTCTTGTTCATCTTCCAGCTCGTGCCGACCCAATATGGGGCCATTCTTCTTCTCCTTCGATACTTTTGCGGCCGAAGCCGGCTTTCGGGCGACGTATTCGCTCAGGTCCGGGGCTTGAGACTGTCGCGACCGCTGTCGATATGAGGGGCCCAGAAATCCACCGACTCGCGGATCATCTCGATAACCTGATGGTCGACTGGTTCCCTCTCCCTGAAGGAAAGTTCAAGGCAAATTTCATTGTCGGTTCCACCGCCCTGCCGAACCGCGTCCAGCAGCTTCTGCGGCACTATGCGGCCGTCCTTGTTGTAGGCGGCCGTGAACGGCCAGTGCCCGCCCTTGTTCATGGAAGACTGCTTGATGTGGATGATCGGCGATTGCAATGGAAACGCTTTCGCCCAAGCATAGGGATCGGTATCGGCAGGATCGGCCGAGGTCACGTCGCCATGGTCGATATCCACCATCATCTTCATCGGTATGGGCAGCTTCGCCGCATCGATGGCGCCTTGCAGCGTGGCGCAGCTTTCGATCGTGTGGCCGAACTCGCGGCCGACCGACATCGGCTCCCAGAACAGGTATGTCAGACCCGCCGCCTTGGCGTGTTCGGCCACCTCGCGCCAGCACTCGAGGGCGATATCGAGAAGCGCTGCCCGCCGTTGCGGATGGTCAAAGTCCTTGTGGGTGAAGATGGCGAACTGCGTGCCCATGCCCGACGCACCGAGTTCCGCGGAAATATCGGCGAAGGTCTTGAACCAGTCGACATAATAGCGCCGCACATCCGCATCCGGGTGGCCGAAATGGTTGAGCCGGCCATAAGGCCCCGTCATGCCGGAGGTGATCTTGACACCGGTCCGCGCCAAGGCGCTGTTGAACCGGCGCAGGAATTTGGCAATCGTCGCCGCCGGCCAGCCCGGATTGACGAATTCATGCGTCAGCTGCACGTCGCGGATGCCGATGCCATAGGCGATCGCATCGATCAGATCGTCTGGATCGGCGAAACGATTGACCAGCGGATTGGTGTTGAGGGAAAGCGTGAAGGCCATCAGTCCGCCGTCGCCATGATGTTATCGAACCAGTCTTCGAATGCTTTCCGTTCGGCCGCATCGATATGCAGGCCATGTTTGGTGCGGCGTTCCAGTATATCGGCTGATGTGCCGGCCCATTCGGTCTCGG
The DNA here is from genome assembly GCF_003998575.1 of Mesorhizobium sp. M7A.F.Ca.CA.001.10.2.1. Taxonomy (NCBI): domain Bacteria; kingdom Pseudomonadati; phylum Pseudomonadota; class Alphaproteobacteria; order Hyphomicrobiales; family Phyllobacteriaceae; genus Mesorhizobium; species Mesorhizobium sp. M7A.F.Ca.CA.001.10.2.1. Next base: position 4,544 of record NZ_RZQY01000125.1, read on the forward strand.
CCAGGAACCTTGCCTCCCGTTCATATAGATCGGGACCGAAGCGGCGGCCGAGATCGGCTTCGCGCTGTGCGCCAGCGAGCAATTGCCTGGCGCGGGTGCCATAGCTTCGCGCGTAATGCTTCACCAGCGACGGGCTGAGCCATGAAAACTCGGAATGCAGATCGCTCAGGAACTGCTCGAAGTCCGCATTGGGCAGGTCGCCTCCCGGCAAGGGAATTTTGGCCGTCCAGGCTTTCTTCATCATCGGAAAAAACGGCTGGATCTTTTCCAGCGCGTGTTCCGACAGCTTGCGGAAGGTGGTGATCTTGCCGCCGAATACCGAAAGCAGCGGCGCGTTGCCGTTGGAGGCGTCGAGTTCGAAAATATAGTCGCGCGTCACCGCGCTTGGATTGTCGGCATTGTCGTCATAGAGCGGACGCACGCCCGAGAAACTGTAGACCACGTCCTGTGGCGTCAGCTGCCGCTTGAAATAGCGATTGACCACCTTGATCAGATAGTCGACTTCGCTGGCCTCGGCGACCACTTCCTCGGGCCTGCCTTCGTAGGGAATGTCGGTGGTGCCAATCAGCGCCAGATCGTTCTCATACGGATTGACGAAGATCACCCGCTTGTCGTTGTTCTGAATGAGATAGGCTTGCCGCCCCTCCCAGAATTTGGGCACGACGATATGGCTGCCCTTCACCAGACGAACATTGCGGGTGGAATTCTGGCCGGCGACGCGGCTGACAATGTCGTTGACCCAGGGGCCTGCCGCGTTGACCAGCGCCCGCGCCCGGACCTTCGTCACCGAACCCGTGCGACCATCCTGCATGTCGATCGACCACAGTCCGTTTTCGCGACGGGCCGCGACACAGGCGGTGCGCGTGAGCACTCTGGCACCGCGCTGCCGGGCATCCAGAGCGTTGAGCAGCACCAGGCGCGCATCGTCGACCCAGCAGTCGGAATATTCGAAACCGCGCTTGAACTCGTCCTTGATTGGCGCACCTTCCGGCGCAGTCTTGAGGTTCAGTGTTCTTGTCCCCGGCAGGCGTTTACGGCCGCCAAGGTGGTCGTAGAGAAACAGCCCGAGCCGGACCAGCCATGCCGGCCTGTCTTGCGGGCTGTGCGGAAGAACGAAGCGCATCGGCCAGATGATGTGCGGCGCCGCCTCGAGCAGCACCTCGCGTTCGATCAGTGCTTCGCGAACCAGCCGGAATTCATAATATTCGAGGTAGCGCAGGCCGCCATGCACCAGCTTGCCGGAGCGCGAGCTCGTGCCTTGCGCGAGATCGTCCTTTTCGCACAGGATGACGGACAGCCCGCGACCTGCCGCATCACGCGCTATGCCGGCTCCATTGACGCCGCCGCCGATCACGAAGAGATCGACGACATCTGTTGTATTGCTCAAGATCCTGCTCCTGTGCGGTGCGCCATGCCCTTCCACACCGGCCGAAGCGCCTGACGCGCTGCAACGAAGGAAGGGAAGAGGGCATCGTAGGTTTGCGAAAGCGCCTCGTCATAGGCATCGCAGTCGCCGAGAAGCGGCGTCACCCATTCGGCGGCGCAGTCTTCCATCGAGCCATAGACGCCGAGGCCGACCGCGGCCATCATCGCGGCGCCTGCCGCGCCGGCTTCCTGGCGACTGCTGGTGCGCACCTGTGCCCTTGTCGCCGCTGCGATGATGCGGCGTAGGGACGGGCTGCGCGCGGCGCCGCCCGACAGGCGGATTTCGCCCGGCACGGCGCCCATCGCCTGGTAGCAATCGCGTGCGGCGAAGGCCAGTCCCTCGAGGACGCCGCGCGCCAGATCGCCAAAGCCATGCTTGACCGAAAGGCCGATGAATCCCGCGCGTGCGTCAGGATCGACGAACGGTCCTCTTTCACCGGCCAGCGATATATAAGGCTGGTAGATCAGCGAACCAGGCTCCGATGCTTCCACCCAAGCGTCGAGGGCCTTCAGCAACTCGTCATGAGAAGGCTTGCCGCCAGCCGTGGCGAGCACGTCGCGCGCTAGGCCAAGCACCCAATCTATGTTGAGCGTCGCCGCCATGTTGGACTGCAATTGGGCAAAGGCGCCTGGAATAGGCATGGCGATCGTGTAGCCGGAGCCATCGTCGTTCAGCACGACATCGTCGGGAGTGGCGGCAAAGCGTGTGTGTATGCCGGTCGAGCCGATGACCGTGCAGCCGACATTGCCCGAGGGATCATAGAGGCCGGCTCCGAGCGCCGTCATGACCATATCGACGTAACCCAGCACCACCGGCGTGCCTTCGAGCAGGCCGGTCTCTGCCGCCGCCGACCGCGACAGCGGATGATGGTCGGTGGTGCCTTCGAGCATGGGAGGCAACAGGCGGCGATGCGTCGTCAGATCCAGGATGTCGAGGGCTTCGTCGGAATAGCTGCGCGACCGAAAATCGCCGAAGGTGAAGGTTCCCTCGGAGGGATCCGTGGCGCGTTCGCCTGTCATCTTGAAGTAGAGCCAATCCTTGCAATGCAGGGCGGTCGCCGCCCGCTCCAGCATGTCGGAATAGTTTTTTTTCATGAAGGCAAGCTGGGCGCCTTGCTGGCAGGAATTGAGACCCGTGCCGGTCAACTCGAACCGCCTGCGATCCCGGGGATCGGCGCGCATCTCGTCCACCAAATGTCCAGCGCGGGCATCGAGCCACAGCCAGGCGCGCGAGACAGGCAAGCCCTCGCCATCGATCAGCCAGGTTCCGTCGCCCTGCCCGGTGATGGCCACCGCTGCGGTTCGTTGCGCGAGGTCGGGAACCTTGGCCGCGAGATCGCGAACGGTCCGCGCCATGTCGCGCCAGGTCTGGTCGAGGTCCTGCTCGGCGCCGCCGCCTTCCAGCGTGACGAAGCTGTTGGGCACCGACGTCATGGCGAGCTGCCGCCCGGACAGGTCGAAAGCGATCGATTTGATCACCGACGTTCCCGCGTCGATGCCGATCAGCAGGTCTTTCATGCCGCAAATTCCGGTTGGTTGCGAAGGCGGTTCACGAGGGCAGTCATTTCGTAGAAGAGGCAGGGAGTGTCCGCAAGGACACCCCCTGTACAGGTATTACTCAGACAGCACGAAGGGTGCGGTGTACTTGTCGACATTGTCCTTGGTGATGAGAAGGCAATCGAACAGCTGCTTCTCGGTCGCCGCACCGGTGGCACCTGTCTTGATGAACGAGTCCGCCTGCTGCACGGCCTTGGCCGAGAAGATGGCGACCGGCTGAAGCACGGTGTACTGCAGTTCGCCGGACTTGATCGCCGCAACCGCATCCGGGGAGCCGTCGAAGCCGCCGACCTTGATGCCGGCGAGCTTGCCGGCTTCCTTCAGCGCCGCAACCGCGCCAAGCGCCATCTCGTCATTGCCGCTGATCACGGCGATGATGTCGGGATTGGCCTGCAGCATGCTCTGCATCTTGTCGTGGCCCTGGGTACGATCCCAGTTGGCGACCTGCGAAGCAGCCTTTTCGAGATCCGGGTACTGGCTCAGCACAGTCGCGTAACCGTTCGAGCGCGTAGCGGCGTTGTTGTCAGACGGGGCGCCGAGCAGTTCGACATATTTGCCCTTTTCGCCGACGGCCTGCACCCACTGCTGGGCACCGAGAGCAGCGCCTTGCGCGTTGTTGGAAACGAGCTGACCCTTGGCGAGGCCTTCCTGATTGATCTCGGCATTGACGAGGAACACCGGGATGTTGGCTGCAATCGCCTTCTTCACCGCACCGACAGAGCCGTCAGCGTTGGCCGGATCGAGGATGATCGCCACCGACTTGTTGGTGATGGCGGTGTCGATCAAATTGCTTTCGGTATTGGTATCGCCCTTGTGGGCGCCGACATTGGCTGTATAGCCAAGCTTCTCGGCCTCGGCCTTGGCGACGTTGCCCTCAGTCAGCCAGTAGGGGTTGGCCGGATCGTTGACGATGATCGAGATCAGGCCCGCGGCTGACGCGGCGGCCGTGAACCCGACGACCATCGCGGCGGCGAGCAGACTTTTCAGCATGGTTTTCATGTACATTCCTCCAATGATTACGCGGTGTTGCTGCCAGTTCACCTGGCAATCTTCCCTTGGGCAGGATTGGCCGGTTCGGCCTTCCCCCGTTTCTGAGAAGTCGGTTGGCCACCTGTCGCGCTTGGGAGCTTGCTACGGCGGCGATACTGAACGGCATTGAGGAGCACGGCGAGCACGATGACCGCGCCCGTGAACACTGTCTGCCAGTAGGATGAGATGCCGATGATCACCAGACCGTCGGACAGGAAGCCGATGACGAAGGCCCCGAGCAGGGTTCCGCGGATGTTGCCACGGCCGCCGGTCAGTGCCGCGCCGCCGATGACGACGGCCGCGATGGCCGTCAATTCGTAGGTGGTGCCCGCGGTCGGTCCCGCCGACGTCAACTGCGATGACAGGATCAGGCCGGCAATAGCGGCGCAGATGCCTGACAGCACATAGACCGAAATCTGCACCGTCTTGACCGGAACGCCGGACAGTTCGGCCGCGCGCTCGTTGCCGCCCGAGGCGTAGAGCCAGCGCCCGAAGGCGGTGCGGTTCAACACGATGCTGCCGATCAGCGCGATGACCACGAGAACCACGACGCCCGTCGGCACGCCGAACAAGCGGTTGAAGCCAAGCGCATCGAAGCCGGTGTTTCCGAGCTCCGGCTTGCCGCCGAGATTGTTATAGGTCAGGCCGCTGGTCATCAGCAGCGCCAGGCCGCGCGCCATGTACATGACGCCGAGCGTGGCGACGAACGCCGGAACCTTGAAGCGCGCAATGAGCACGCCGTTGATCAGCCCGACGACCGCGCCCAGCATGCAGGCCAGCACCGCAACCACCCAGACCGGCGGATAGAGAACGACGCCCAGCCAGGTCAGCGTCACCCCTTGCATCAGGAATCCGGCAACGACGCCGGCCAAACCCAGCGTCGACCCCACCGACAGATCGATGCCGCCATTGAGGATGACGAGCAGCATGCCGATCGCGAGGATTCCGAAGATGGCGACATGCGAAGCCATGGTCAGGAAGTTCGCCACCGAGAGGTAGTAGGGCGACAGGATCGAGAAGACGACGATGATGACGATCAGGGCAAAGAAGGCCCGGCCCTCGAGCAGCAACTTGGCGAGATCGAAGCCTTCGCTCGCGCTTGGACTGGACTGTTTTCTGGCCTGGCTGACGTCGGTCATGGGTCTGGGCTCCGAAATTCTGGTGATCAGGCGACCACGGCTTCGCCGGAGGCGGCCATGATCTGCTCTTTGGTGGCGTTGGCGCCGAATTCAGCTGAAATCCTGCCACGCCGCATGACGACGATGCGGTGGGCAATGCTGAGGCATTCGTTGACCTCAGAGGTCGAGAAGACGACCGCAAGCCCTTGAGCGGCGCGTTCGCTCAACAAGCGGAAGACCTCGGCCTTGGCGCCAACATCGATGCCGCGGCTCGGCTCGTCGAGGAGGATGACCTTGGGCTTGGTCGTCAGCATCTTGCCGATGACGACCTTCTGCTGATTGCCACCCGACAGCGATCCGATCATGGCGTTGCCACCTGCGGTCTTGACAGTCACCTTGCGGATCGAGTCTTCGACCAGCTCTCGCTCCCTGGAACGGGACAGAAACAGCCCCTTGGCGAACGCCTCGATGCTGGCAAGCGAGAGATTGCGGCCGACGGTCATCGTTTGCACCAGCCCGTCGCGCTGGCGGTCCTCGGGGACCAGCACAAGCCCTCTGGAGATGCGCTGGGCAATGCTCAACCCCGAGACGTCCTCGCCTTCCAGAAGCGCGCGACCGCCCGCCATCGGCACTCGTCCGGCGACGGCCTCCAGCAATTCCGTGCGCCCGGCGCCCATTAGCCCATAGATGCAGACGATCTCGCCGGCCCTGACGTCCAGCGACAGGTGATCGACGACGGAATAGCCCGAGCCCGAAGTGTCAACGACGCTGACGTCCTCGATCGAAAGGGCGACCTCGCCGAACGCATGACCGGTCGGCGGCGAGCCGAGATCGAAATTCTCGCCGACCATGTTGCGCACGATCCACTCGAGGTCGATGTCCCTGGCTTCGGCCGTTGCCGTTATGGCGCCGTCGCGCAGGACAACGGCGTAGTCGGTGATCTGCAGCGCTTCTTCGAGGTGATGTGAAATGTAGACGATGGAGACGCCGCGGCTGGTCAGATCGCGGATCACCTTGAACAGCACCTCGACCTCGGTTGCACTGAGCGCGGAGGTCGGCTCGTCCATGATGAGGATGCGTGAATCGACCGACAGCGCCCGCGCGATCTCGACGATCTGCTGTTGACCCAGGCGCAGATCCTCGACGAGAGTCATCGGGTCGATGTCCTCTTCGAGATCGGCCATCAGCGCGCGCGCCTGGCGCGATTCTTCGGCGAAGTCGAGGCCGGTTCTGGTGCGCAGTTCGCGGCCCATGAAGATGTTGTCGCGAACGCTGAGGTTCGGCGCCAGGCTGAGTTCCTGGTGGATGATCGAGATGCCGCGATCGCGCGCGTCCGAGGATGAGGAGAAGCTGACGAGATTGCCGTCGAGCACGATGTCGCCGGATGTCGGCGTGACGACGCCGGACAGGATCTTCATCAGCGTCGACTTGCCGGCGCCGTTCTCGCCGAACAGCGTCGTGACCTTGCCGCGATGGATGTCGAAATTGACGCCCTTGAGCGCATGAACGCCGCCATACGACATGACGATGTTGCGCGCCGAAAGCACGGCGTCGCCGGTCGCGGGTCCGGTGTCTGCAGCCGCGCTCATTTGACCTCCAGCCTCACCGGAGTGACCAGCCAGCTCTTCGGGTTGACCAGCTTGAATGCGCCTACCACCGATACGGTCTTGCCGGTCAAGGTGCTGGTGTCGACCTTGGCCAGGACTTCCTTCTTCATCTCGTTGTTCAACGCCGAACCGGCGTCCTGGTATTCGATCTGGTTGGTGAACTGGCCGAATGTGATCTTGCCGGTG
>NZ_RZQY01001260.1:0-620 GCF_003998575.1 Mesorhizobium sp. M7A.F.Ca.CA.001.10.2.1
GCACCGGCGCTGATGCCAAGCACTTCCGGGCTGACCGGCAATCCGATGGCCAGCCCGGAAGTGCTTGGCATCAGCGCCGGTGCTGCGCTCGGCATGATGGTGGCGCTGTTTGCGCTCTCGGATGCCGGACGCCCGGTTCAGACGGCGGCGGCAACCATCGGCGCCTTCGCCGCTTTGCTGGTGACGCTGGCGATCGGCCGCCGTGCCGCCTATGCGCCGGAGCGGCTGCTGCTTGCCGGCGTTGCTCTGACGGCCTTGTTCGACGCGCTGATCCTGGTGCTCACCGCCACCGGCGATCCGCGTGCCATGCTGCTGCTCAACTGGCTGACCGGTTCGACCTATGGCGTCGATGTCGGTGACGCCTTGCTCACCGGTGGCATCGCCGTCTGCCTCTTCGCACTCGCGCCTTTCTTCATGCGTTGGCTCGACATCCTGCCGCTTGGCCCCGCCGCTGTGCAAGGCCTTGGCATTGACCTGAAGAGGACGCGGCTTCTCGTGCTGCTGGTGGTCGCGGCACTCACCGCAGCCTCGACGCTGATCGTCGGTCCGCTGACCTTCATCGGCCTGATGGCGCCGCACCTTGCCCGTCGCCTTGGCCTCTCCCGTGCGCTGCCGCAGGC
>NZ_RZQY01001261.1:0-620 GCF_003998575.1 Mesorhizobium sp. M7A.F.Ca.CA.001.10.2.1
GACCAGAAGAGCCGGATAGATGCGGGAGAAGCGGCGTTTGAAGAATTTTTTCAGCGGGTAGCGTTCGATGAACAGGATCTCGCCCATCAGCCGGCCGCTGAGCACGAAAAAGAATTCGACGCCCAGCACGCCAAGATTGATTCCCGGAACCGGAAAGAAATGGCCGATCAGCACCAGTGCGATCGAAAGCCCGCGCCAGCCGTCGAGATAGGCCAGTCTTGTTCTGGTTGATCTGTCGGCGGCGGATCGGGACGGAACGACATGCGTCGCGGAAATGTCGGTCATGCCGATCCTCTCGCAAATAGGCATGCGAAAGGGCACGACATTTCGAACCCGGCTCGCATTCCCGCCCAAATCCATATTGCAGTGCAATATGGATTTGTGCAAGTGCGAGATTGCCGCCGGTGCAGTTCCAGGTGAAGTGTCGGCGGAAGAAATTGCTCAGGCAAACGATTGGTGCGGGGGCGATTCCATCAAAAGTTTGGGCAACTACAGGTCGCCACAAAAGGAAAAGGGGCCGCATGACCCCTTCTCCGTGTCCACAACGGATCGTGTCAGGCGTTGGCGGCAGCCACCGCGCGCTTGGCCATCACCGTGATCAGATTGGCGCGATAGTCGGC
>NZ_RZQY01001262.1:0-616 GCF_003998575.1 Mesorhizobium sp. M7A.F.Ca.CA.001.10.2.1
GGATGGAACGTCCTAGGTTAGACGTCGCCTGGCGGCGGCAACCAGATTTGAAAGAAGCCTTTATCATGAGTCCCAAATTCCTCCGCATCGCGGTCGTGCTCGGCTTGTTGTCCGCCATCGGCCCGTTCGCCATCGACATGTATCTGCCCGCGTTGCCGTCGATCGGCGCGGATCTGCATGCCAGCACCGCTGCCGTGCAGATGAGCCTGTTGATCTTCTTCCTGTCGATGGGTTTTGGCCAGATCGTCGTCGGGCCGATCTCCGACATGGTCGGCCGCAAGCTGCCGCTTTATGGCGGCCTTGCGCTGTTCATGGTTGGCGGCATCGGTTCGGCAATGGCGCCGACCATCGAATGGCTGATCGCTTTCCGTTTCCTGCAAGGGCTTGGCGCCAGCGCCGGCATGGCCGTTCCGCGCGCCATTGTGCGCGACCTGCACACCGGCAATGAGGCCGCCAAGCTGATGTCCTTGCTGATGCTGGTGTTCTCGGTGTCGCCGATCCTGGCGCCGCTGACCGGCAGCGTGATCATCGAGAGTTTCGGCTGGCGCGCCGTGTTCTGGACGGTGACGGGCGCGGCCGCCCTTGCCACGGTGCTGCTCGCAACCTCGCTCAAGGA
>NZ_RZQY01001263.1:0-613 GCF_003998575.1 Mesorhizobium sp. M7A.F.Ca.CA.001.10.2.1
TATTAACATGGGACATCCGACCGGGCCAATCTCGCTTTACCTCGGCTGCCAAGGAAACAATATGACGATTAATATTGGCGAAACTGTTTTTTTCGGTGCCGGACATTTTTGCCGCATCGGCGCGGCGATCGTCCTCATCGGGATTGCCGGGTGCTCGAGCACCAACACGAATGGCCCGACGCCTGTCGCTGCGGGTACGGGGCCGAAGGATACCGGCACCTTTCCGAACCTGAACATCAAGCCGCAAGTGGCGGCGCCTCAGTTCACCGAAGCCGAGAAGAACGCCAAGCTCGCGCAATTGAAGGCGGATGAGAATGCGCAGGCGGCAAAGGGCGGCGGCCCGAAGGTCGCCAACCAGGCGGCGCTGACGGATTTGGCCAAGAAGCATGGCGACGAAACGCTGAAGCAGATCGAAGCCAAATGCGACCCCGCCCTCGACCCTACCTGCAAATAAGTATATAGCGCGCGCCCAACACCCCCTTCGCTGTCTGGAACTGCCATGGAAGAATTTCACAAGGTTCGCCGGCTTCCGCCTTACGTGTTCGAGCAGGTCAACCGGCTCAAGGCCAGCGCCCGATCGCGTGGCGCCGACATCATCGACCTGGGCATGGGC
>NZ_RZQY01001264.1:0-612 GCF_003998575.1 Mesorhizobium sp. M7A.F.Ca.CA.001.10.2.1
ATGCCGGTATCGGCGACAATCCCGGAAAGCCATGGGAAAACGGCGATGCCTGGAAGCGGCTGCTGGACATCAATTTCTGGGGCGTCGTGCATGGCGTCGAGGCCTTCGCGCCGCGCATGCTGGCCTCGGCCAGCCCGGGTTTGATCGTCAACACCGGCTCCAAGCAAGGCATCACCACGCCGCCCGGCAATCTTGCCTACAATGTCTCCAAGGCTGGGGTGAAAACCTTCACCGAGGGCCTGTCGCATGCGTTGCGCAACGAACCCGGCGCCCATGTCGCTGCCCATCTTCTGATCCCCGGCTTCACCTTTACCGGCCTGACCGAGGGCGCGACGGAAAAACCGGCCGCCGCCTGGACCGGCGAACAGGTTGTGGATTTCATGCTGGAATCCCTGACCAGAGGCGATTTCTACATCCTGTGCCCGGACAATGAGGCGGCCCGCCCGCTGGATGAAAAGCGCATGGCCTGGGCGATCGGCGATATCATCGAGAACCGCCCAGCCCTGTCGCGCTGGCACCCGGACCACAAGGACAGTTTCGCGGCGTTCATGAAAGGCTGATTTTCAGGCCGCCTGCTTTTTCGACCCGCGCTTCCTCGCCACAGCCTTCTTC
>NZ_RZQY01001265.1:0-610 GCF_003998575.1 Mesorhizobium sp. M7A.F.Ca.CA.001.10.2.1
GCCCGACACCGTATAGGTCAGTGCCGGCATGGCGGTATCGCCATAAGTCTTGGCCGCATTTTCGGACTTCAAGGTCAGCGTCGGCTGATAGTTAAAGACGTAGCGGTTGCCGGTCGCGCTCACCGTGGCGCCGGCCGTCGTGTTCCAGACCGCCGTGTTGCCGCTGTCGAGATTGCCGAATGTGTTTCCGGTTGGGTTTGCCGCATAGATCAGCCAGCGGCCACTGGTTGCGGTGACAGCGTCGCTGCCGCGGTTGTTGACGAACCTGCCCATGGCTGACAGCACCGGATCGATTCCGCTGACCTTGGCGCCGACCGCCATCGTCAGGTCGCCCGTCGTCTGAAGCTTGACCTGGCCGGTCGTGGTGGCACCAGCCGTGACCACGCCGCGCGCATTGATGACGCCGCCGACGACAAAGCCACCCAGGTCGAACAGACTGACGGATCCCGCATTGGCCGCGATCGTGCCGATCTGGTTGCCGCCATTGTTCAAGTTGAAGTCGCCGGCGCCGCCGAGCAGCAGCGATGCCGCCGCTAGTCCGCGCGTCTGCGTGACCGTGCCGTTCGACGACAGCGCTAGCGTGCCGGCGCCGATCGACACCGCCCGGTCG
>NZ_RZQY01001266.1:0-610 GCF_003998575.1 Mesorhizobium sp. M7A.F.Ca.CA.001.10.2.1
GAAAGAGGTATTATTGAAATCGCGCCTTTAGCATATATGCGTGGTCGAACATTAGATGATGCATTCGTAATATTAGACGAAGCACAGAATACAACACATGCACAAATGAAAATGTTCTTAACGCGCTTAGGTTTTGGTTCAAAAATGGTAGTAACTGGTGACCAAACACAAATAGATTTACCAAAAGGTGTTAATAGTGGTTTGAAAGAAGCAGTAAAAAAACTACATGGCGTTAAAGGAATTAGTATCATGAAACTAGAGCAAGACGATGTAGTAAGACATCCACTTGTAAGTAAAATCATAGATAGATACGAAGGAGAGGACTAAATGTTTACAATAGATTTTAGTGATCACACAGAATTAGTGAATGATGATTGGTATGAACAAATAGAAAATTTATTGAACTTCGCTAAACAAGAAGAGCAAATTAATGAAAATGCTGAATTATCCATAACCTTCGTTGATAAAACTGAAATTCAAGAAATTAATAAAATGTACAGAGATAAAGATAAAGTGACAGATGTAATATCATTTGCTTTAGAAGAAGATGAGCCAGAAATTGATACAAGCGAATTTGATATTCCAAGAGTATTGGGAGACATTATAATAT
>NZ_RZQY01001267.1:0-605 GCF_003998575.1 Mesorhizobium sp. M7A.F.Ca.CA.001.10.2.1
GGTTCAGGTATCATGATGCCCCTCATGATGACTAGTATTTTAAATATATTTGAACCACATGAACGCGGTAAGTATATGGGGATGTTTGGTTTAGTGATTGGTTTGGCACCGGCAATTGGTCCCACTTTATCAGGATATTTAGTTGAATATTTTAACTGGAGATCATTATTCATGTTGTTGCGCCTATCGCGGCACTCGTATTTATTATCGCAATATTTACAGTTAAAAATGTAGGACAAATTGTTAAGGCCCCAATTGATGTATTGTCTATCATATTGTCTGTCTTAGGATTTGGAGGCTTACTGTATGGTACTAGTTCTATATCACACGATGGCTGGAACGATCCAATTGTATTAACCACTATTATTGGTGGCGTTATTTTAGTTGTGTTATTTATTTGGAGACAATCAAAACTCGAGGTCCCATTGTTAAACTTTGATGTTTTCAAAAATTCACAATTCGCAATTGGTATTTTAATTATGGCAGTAACGATGATTTCAATGATTGGTTCAGAAACTGTTTTACCTATGTTTGTCCAAAACTTACTAAATCGTACGCCTCTAGATTCTGGTTTAATTTTATTACCTGGTGCAATTGTAATGGCA
>NZ_RZQY01001268.1:0-605 GCF_003998575.1 Mesorhizobium sp. M7A.F.Ca.CA.001.10.2.1
GACGCCGCGTGACGGGAATATCAGGTCGACCAGTTTGTTGGCGCCCCAGAAATAGGCGACGCAACCGCCGACGCCGACGATGATGACTGTTATGGCCGAGAAAATCTGAGCCGCCATGGGTCCCTCTCCCCCTGCGCATGACCCGACAAGGAATGACCTTGGTAACGGAGACCAGGCGCCGATTCAGTTGTTTGGAGCGCGTCATCGGCGGCTTGCGCACATTGCCGATCGCGCTTCATTTCAATGCGCTCATGACGAAAGGCTGCGGCACGGGCCGCCGTCGGATCCGGGCCAGTACGGTCCGGATCCAGTGCGAGAATGGTGGTCGCTTACATGCCGACCGCTACTTGATCGCGTCCCAGCTCTTCTGGATGTCGGTGGCGACGTCCTGCGCCGACTTGCCGCCGACCAGGTCGATCATGCCGGTCCAGAACGCGCCGGCGCCGATCTTGCCCGGCATCAGGTCGGAACCGTCGAAGCGGAAAGTCGAGGCATTGGCGAGGATTTCGCCCTGCTTCTTCAGCGCGTCGCTGGCATAGGCATCCTTGTTGACCGACTTGAGCGGCGTCACGAAGCCGCCTTCGGCCATCCAGATCTCGTGGGCG
>NZ_RZQY01001269.1:0-596 GCF_003998575.1 Mesorhizobium sp. M7A.F.Ca.CA.001.10.2.1
GCATGGATATCAACGGCACCAGCGTCGGCGGCTACTGGACCCGGATCGGTCAGGGTGGCTGGTACCTGGACGGCGTCCTCATGGCCACCTTCTTCGGCGGAGACGCAACATCGTCGCGCGGCATCGGCATCGACGTCGGCGGGACCGGTGTCACCGCTTCGCTGGAAGGCGGCTATCCCATCGCGCTGGGGCAAGGCTGGACGCTTGAACCGCAGGCGCAACTGGTCTGGCAGCAACTGTCGCTCGACGATGCATCGGACCGCTTTGCTTCGGTTTCCTTTGATACCGACGGCAACGTGACCGGCCGGCTCGGCGCACGGCTGCAAGGCGAAACAACGATCAATGGCATGGCGCTGCAGCCGTACCTCAAGGCCAACATCTGGCACGATTTCGGCGGCACGAGCCATGTCAATTTCGACACCACCGATATCTCCACCGAGGGCAGATCGACCTCGTTCGAGTTCGGCGGCGGTGTGATCGCCAAGGTGACGGACAAGGTCAGCATCTTCGCCACCGGCGACTACACCACCAATCTCGGCGGCGACGAGCGTCGGATCCTCGAAGGCAATCTGGGGTTCAGCGTCAAATGGTAAGGC
>NZ_RZQY01000126.1:0-11461 GCF_003998575.1 Mesorhizobium sp. M7A.F.Ca.CA.001.10.2.1
CATCATGCCGAAATCGTCGCCAGGTGTGATCTCGGTCGAGCGGATGTTGAATTTCCGGTACTGGTTCTTCACGAACCCTTCCGGTCCGGCGACGACCATGGCGCCGACCGCGTTGGTGCCCATGATGTGTGAGTTGTCGTAAACCTCGATGCGCACCGGCGGCTTGGCCAGGCCGAATGTCTCGGCGAAACCCGCAAGCAGGCGTCCCTGGGTGGAGGTTTCAGCCAGCCGGCGTCCGAGCGCTTCGCGGGCATTCTGCAAAGCGTTGTCGGTCAGGTCCTTCTTCTCGCCGCGCTGCGGCACGGAGATCGCGACCTTGCGGCCAGCTCGGGTGGAGAGCGCCTCGGCCAGCAGTTCCTGATCCTCGACGCCATGCGACAGAAGAATGTTCCGCGGCGTCGGCTTGTCGTCATAGAACTGCGCCAGGAACGAACCCAACACCTCGGCTGCTTCCAACGCCGGATCGGCCTTGGGGAAATAGGCGCGGTTGCCCCAGTTCTGGCCGGTGCGGAAGAAGAACACCTGGATGCAGACCTGGCCGCCTTCCTGATGGATGGCGAAGACATCGGCTTCGTCGACGGTCGCCGGATTGATGCCTTGGTGGCTCTGCACATGCGACAGGGCCGCAAGTCGATCGCGATAGATCGCGGCGCGCTCGAAATCGAGAGCTTCCGACGCCTGCTGCATGGCGGCCGAGATTTCCGTCTTCACCTTCTGGCTGCGGCCGGACAAGAAGTCCTTCGCCTCGCCGACCAGTTCCGCATAGTCCTGATGCGAGACCTCGCCGGTGCAGGGACCAGCGCAGCGCTTGATCTGATAAAGCAGGCATGGCCGCGTGCGGTTCTCGTAGAACGAGTTGGTGCAACTCCTGAGCAGGAAGGCGCGCTGCAGGGAGTTGATGGTACGGCCAACGGCACCGGCCGAGGCAAACGGGCCGAAATAATCGCCTTTGCGCGAGCGCGCGCCGCGATGCTTGTAGATGCCCGGCGAGACATGATCGCCGGTCAAGAGAATGTAGGGAAACGACTTGTCGTCGCGCATCAGGACGTTGAATCGCGGCCGCAAGCGCTTGATAAGGTTGGCTTCGAGCAGCAGCGCTTCGATCTCGGTGCGGGTGACGACGAACTCCATCGTCGACGTCTCACGCACCATGCGGCCGATGCGGGTGGTGTGGAAGCGGCCTTGCGCGTAGTTGGTGACGCGCTTCTTCAGGCTGCGCGCCTTGCCGACATAGAGCACATCGCCGGCAGCGTTCATCATGCGGTAGACGCCGGGCGCGTTGGGAAGCCGCTTGACCAGCGTCTGGATCACCTCGGCGCCGATCATGCCTTCCGCGTCGCCGGCATGCGGGGTCCAGTCGATGGCGGTGAAGGCGACATCGGGACCGACGGTTTCAACGATCTCCTCGACCGCCTCGTCCTCGAGGTCGATATCGGGGGGCAGATCGTCGGCGCCGCCGCGCGGCTTGCTTTTGTGGTCTACAGGACTCATTCCGTCATGCCTGTCACATCGGGCGTCTGCCATGCAAGATGCTGGCCGCCATCAAGCGCGATCATCTGGCCGGTGACCGAGCGCGCTTCCCAGAGATAGCGGATCGTGGCGCCGAATTCCGGCAATTCCGGGCCGCGCTTGAGGACCAAGCCATCCACCTGTGCGGCAAAATCGCTGTCGTCCTGACGCGCGTTCTTCAGTGTCGGCCCCGGGCCGATGGCATTGACGCGGATGCTGGGGCCGAGCGCTTGCGCCATCATCTGGGTGGCCGTCCACAGCGTCGACTTGGACAGCGCATAGGAGAAGTAGCGCGGCGTCGGACGCCAGACGCGCTGGTCGATCATGTTGACGATCAGGCCCTCCTGCCCTGCCGGCAACGCCCGGGCGAAATTCTGCGCCAGCAGCGCGGGCGCTTTCACATGGACGGCAAAGTGCCGGTCCCAGGCCCGCCAGTCGAAATCCCGAACCGAATCGTCCTCGAACAGCGACGCATTGTTGACCAGCAGCGGGATGGGTCCGAGCGCTGCTTGCGCCTGGCCGACAAGATCGTCGACGGCGTCCATATCGGTCAGGTCGGCGGCGACCACGGCGGCGCGGCCACCTCCGGCGATGATTTTGGCAGCCAACGTATCGGCCTCGATGCGCGAGCGGTTGCAATGGATGGCGACGGCAAAACCGTGCGCGGCGAGATCCTCGACGATCGCCCTGCCGATCCGCCTGGCCCCGCCCGTCACCAGCGCCGTGACAGTGGCTTTGCTCATATGGTGTCAATCCTCAATTTCGGCCCGAAAAAGCGGTGCCGGCGAAATATGGCCCGGCATGCGTTAAATGGTGTTCGCACCTTGGGCAGCATTGTGGCGAAACGGCCGTTTGGACATCCCGGCCCGCCCTGGACTCGGGCGCGCACGACCGCAATATAGGGTGCTGGAGTCCTTGCACCAAGCGGTGTGCAGCGCAGCATGGGATGGTTCCTGCCATTTCGCTGTTGCGAAGATGCAACGTCAAGGTTCTGCCTCATTCGTGCCGGGGAATGACCCAAGTTCAGGTTCGCTTCAGCCGCATTTTGACACGACATTTGGAACCGACGAACGCCAGATCCGTTTCACCCCCCGGACGGGTAGATGGCGATCGTGAGAAACAAGCCTGTGTCCTGTGGCTTAAGGAGTAAAGAACAATGCAAGCCAATCTCAAATTCGCACGGCCGCTGGCCGTTGCGCTTGGGCTCTTCGCCCTCAGCGGAACTGCCTATGCTGCTGACGTGGTTTCGGAAGAGCCGCCGGCACCTGCGCCGATCGCTGAACTTCCGGTCGCTTCGTGGGCCGGCCCCTACGCCGGTCTCAACGTCGGCTATGGCTTCAGCGGCCGGACCAAAGAAAAGGATTTCGACGTTGAAACCGATACCAAGGGTTTCGTCGGCAGTGTCTTCGGCGGCTACCAGTGGCAGCAGGAGAACTTCGTCTACGGCGCTGAAGCCGAACTCGGCTACAACGGCGTCAAGGGCGACGACAACGGCATCGACTCCAAGGCCGGCTTTGAAGGTTCGCTGCGTGCCCGTCTCGGCTACGCGGTCAGCCCAGAAATCCTGCTCTATGGCACCGGCGGTCTCGCCGGCAGAAGCCTGAAGGTGGAAGACACCGTCCTTGGGGCCAGCGATCGCGCAACGATGCTCGGCTGGACCGCCGGTGTTGGCACCGACATCAAGCTGACCGACAATGTCTTCGGCCGCGTCGAGTATCGTTACACCGACTTCGGCAGCAAGAGCTTCGACGGCATCGGCAAGGTCAAGGCCACCGACAACCGCGTCACCTTCGGCGTCGGTATGAAGTTCTAAGTCGTTCAAGCCACGACACGAAAAAGCCGGGCCTCGCGCCCGGCTTTTTTTGTGTCTGAGTGATTTTCCCGGTGATCGAATCGATAACCCGGGAAATCAATTCCGGGCAATCGGCTATCAACCAGGAATGCAGGGCTTCAGTTCTGGAAACTTCTCGTCGAAGCGTGCCGCCCATCGCGTCAACCGGGCGCGACCCTTCTCCCATTTTCCGGCAAAACGCAGCGAGAGATAGCCAAGGCAGGCGCGCAGCGCCATCTGGCCGGCGGTGATCTTCTTCGGCAGCTTCGGCGGGTTGGCATTCAGCAGGTCGAGTGCCGCCGTGATCTTCGCCCACTGGCGATCGAGCCAAGGCTGATAGACCATCTCCTCGGGCCGCGTGCGCCGTTCATAGACCATCGACAGCGCGCAGTCGCAAATGCCGTCGGCCAATGCCTCCAGCACTTCAGCCTCGAGCCGCTTGTCGGGATTGCGTGGAAAAAGCGCGCTCTTCGACAAACGGTTGAGATGCTGGGTGATGGCGCGACTGTCGTGGATGGAGCGGCCGTCGTCGAGCACCAGAACCGGGATCTTGCCGAGCGGGTTGGCGCCGATCAGTTCGGTCGGTTTGTCGTCCGTTTTGACCGCCACCGTTTCGATGTCGATGCCGGCATAGGCGGCTGCCATGCGCACTTTGGAACTGTAGGGAGAGGAGGACGCATAGAGCAGTCTGGGCATGATCGGTTTCCTGTTTTGCAGGCCGGCAGTGTTGACCGATCAAGCGCGATCGAGCAATGGCCAGAAGCGGAAAACCCGGCCGCCAGCGAGCGGACTCATCGGCCGGGGCCGTTTGGCGAGCGCTCCATGAAGACGGTGCTTGATCACATAGTCGCCGAGTTGCCAGAATCGCAGGGATCACTCAGCCGACAGCCAAGACCGAAGGGCCTCGCGCCGATATTTCATCAAGCGCATGAATGGCACAAAAAGCCCCACCGGACTCCGCCCTATGGCGAAGTCCTGGGAGCTGCGAAAAGATATCCTCCGTCCGCCTCTGTTCTCGCCTTCCGACTGCCAAACAACGAACGGGGCGCCTGTCGGGCACCCGCCCTTGACTGTTTCGGCACCGCCCCCGGCGAGGGAAGACGCGACTACTTCTTGCCGGCCTTCGCGGGTGCTGCCTTCGGCTTGGCCGCAGGTGCCGCTTTCTTCACCGGTGCTGAAGATTTCGCTGCCGCAGCCTTCTTTGCCGGAGCAGCTTTCGCAGCCGGCTTCTTGGCCGGTGCAGCCTTGGCAGGTGCAGCCTTGGCAGCCGGTTTTTTTGCAGGTGCTGCCTTCTTCGCTGCGGGTTTCGCCGCAGCCTTCGCTGCAGGCTTCTTGGCTGGTGCCGCCTTCGCCGCCGGCTTTGCCGCTGCCTTGGCGGGTGCTGCTTTCTTCACTGCCGGTTTCGCAGCAGCTTTCGCTGCCGGCTTCTTGGCCGGTGCTGCTTTTGCCTTGGCCGCCGCGGCCTTCGGCTTGGCAGCGGGTGCTGCTTTCTTCACTGCAGCTGCGACCTTCGCCGTCGCTGCTTTTGCGGGTGCTTTCTTTGCCGGTGCCTTCGACGCCGGCGCTTTGGATGACTGCTTAGCCATGCGATGCCCCTTCCGTTGTGCCGACGGCCGTAATGACCCGGCGCGCTCATGCATATCTGACTCGCGGCTTGCTAGCCAGCGAAGCAATAGACTGATTTTCGCAACTTAACTTTCGGTTACGATCGGCACATGATCGTGCTGATCGTCGCAGAAATTCACTGCTGATCTTCGACCATCGGCTAGAATGTGTCGCCGACATTCTCCACACTCCGCGGGAGCGCTCTTCTCGTGAAGCTCCGAAGATCAGCGAACAGCTTTGCGTGTCGATCTTCGTTCGCCAATATCATGACCACAGCCTCAGCGGTGCGATCATCTCATGCAGGCGGACGATCTATACTGCAATGCGGCAGCCGGCCAATGCATCACCTTGTCAAGCGCGATCGCAGACCCGACTGCTCGTGAATTGACAGACAACTCTATATGGCAGAGTATTCTGCACAGAAGGCCGGAGTACTTCGATGTCCATCGCACAGGGACAAACGGCGCTGTCGCCGTTCGAGATTGCCAAGACGGTCCGCCACGGCGGCGGCATGGTTGTCGGTGGCCTCCGGCTTGGCTGCACCGGAGCCAATCGATGAGTGCCGACGAAATCATCCACCAGAGCACTCGGCTCAGGATCATGGCCGCGCTGAACATGCTGGAAAGGCGCCAAACGCTGGACTTCACCGGGCTGAAGGCCATCGTGGACGTCACGGACGGCAATCTCGGCGCGCATCTCGATACGCTGGCCAGGGCCGGTTATGTCGACATCGAAAAGCTGTTCGTCGGCCGCCGGCCGCAGACGCGCGTCAAGGCGACCACGAGTGGACGGCGCGCGTTCCGCGGCCACGCCGCATTCCTGCGCAAGATCATCGATCAGGCGATGCCGCGCAGGAAATAGCGTGGCGACTGGGCAATCCGCTCAGCGCGCGGCAACAACGGCAACGCCGGCGCCTATCATCACACCGCCCGCCGCGCGGTCACCCGGCGTACGATCCTTGGCGTGCGCAACAGGTTGCGGGCGCGGCCGGCGAGGATGATATGAACGCCGATCACCACCGCTTCAACAGCCAGGATCACCATCATCAGCACACCAAGATGAGCAGCATTGAGCGATGCGCCTACGCCGCTAGGCAACAGCGCGACGTAGAACAACGGCATTTTCGGATTGCCAAGATTGAGCGCGATGCCGGTGGCAAAAATCGTCAGCAGCCCTCGCCGTCCTGAGACGGGCTGCCGTCCAGAATCTTCGCGATCCGCATTTCCGTCACGACTGATAGCCGAGGCAGATGGCGCCGAGCGCGACGATAGCGCAGGCGCCGACCCGCCGCGGCGTCAGCATCTCGCCGAGGAACAGGCGTCCGATGAAGGCCGCGAAGACGACGCTGGTTTCGCGGATCGCGGTGATCGGACCTGCTGGTCCGAGCGCGAAGGCCGCGACCACGACACCGTAGGCCAGAAGTGCAAACAGGCCTCCGCCGAGCGCCTTCCAGGTTTCAGGCGCGCGCGGGTCGACAATGAGCCGGCCACGGCAGGCGACGAAGGCCGCCGGCAGCAACGCGCCGTAGATCAGCAGGACCCATGCGGTGTAGGCGCCGGCATTTCCCGCCGCCCGAACGCCGAGCGCATCGACCGTCGCATAGGCGGCGATGATCGCTCCCGTTGCCAATGCATAGAATATCGATGTCGTGGCGGCCCTGCCCCGTCCGAGTGAAAGGCCCATGATGCCGCCAGCGACCAGCGCGACGCCGACGGTCTGCGGCAGAGTGAGCTGCTGGTTGGCCAGGAAGAACCCGCCGAGCGTGACAAGCAGCGGCACGCTGCCGCGAACGATCGGATAGACCTGCCCCAGTTCGCCGTATCTGTAGGCGGCCACGAGAAACAAGGTGTAGCCAACCTGCAGGCAGGCCGAGAGCACGATATAGGACCAGGCCGGCGCGGCCGGAAGGGCGTGGAAGAAGGCGAAGGGGATGGCGAGCGCCGTGCTTGAAAAGCTCATGACGGTAACGGTCCACAACCGGTCGGCCCCCGTGCGCAGGAACGCGTTCCAGCTTGCGTGCAGGATCGCCGCAAACAATGCGAGCCCGATGACCAGCGGGCTCATTGCGGCCGGCGCGAGGCGGCGACGATGCCCATGGCCGCCTTGCGGGAGTCGCGAATGGCGGCTTCTGCCTGCCCCATCTGCGCCAGCAAGGTCGCACCTTCGATCAGCATAAGCAGCGTCGCCGCCACGCTCTCGGCGCGGCCGTGCGGCATCATCTCTTCGAGGATAGACTGCATGCGCCGCTTGAGGCCGTTCTTCTGCCTGACAACGGCCTCGAAAATCGGGTGCCCGGGATCGCCGAACTCGGCCAGCGCATGTGCGAACAGACAGCCATGGAAATCCGGGCTGCGGAACCAGCGTGCATGCCAGTCGAAGATTTTTCCGATTTTCTGCTCCGGCGGAACGTCCTCCTGGGCGAGCCGGTCGAGTTGGCGGTCGAAACGCATAGCGCGATAGTCGAGCACCTCGACGATCAGTTCGTCCTTGCTGGGAAAGTGGCGATACATCGTCATCTTGGCCACATCGGCTTCGGCGATGATCCGGTCGATACCGGTGGCATGGAAGCCGGCGCGCTTGAACAGCACGTAGGCCGTGTCAACGACGTGTTGGCGCTTGCCGGAAGCGGACGATGGCGTCATGGAGATTACCTAGTATTGAGACAGGTCTGTCTCGCCTGTATGCGACGGATCGAACCTGCTGTCAACGCGGCGCGAAAAAACGCCTGCAGCCGATCAAGCCACAGGCGCGAAAGAGATTGGAAGGGGAAACCGGGTCTAGCGCAGAATGCGGCAGCGGCCGTTGTAGACCATCCAGCGGTCGAAGCCCGAGACACAGAATTCGACATTGTCGCCGATCGAGGCAAAGCCCTGGCCTTCCTCGATCAGGTACCAGATGGTGCGATCGCGGCCGTCGGACAGACTGACGGTGGCGCCGCAATAACGGCGACCGATCGGCCAGGTATCGTTGGCCGCCAGATAGCGATGCTGGTGGATGCGCCGGAAATCGGTGATCTGCACGTCAGGCAGATGCGGCACGTGATGCACCTGATAGGAAAAGCGGCTGGTGATCTTGTTCAGTACCCAGGGCTGACCGCAGACCCCGCTGTCTTCATCGGAATAGACCGTAAGATCGGCGGCCTGCACGGTCTGGGTGATACCGAGAGGCGCAGCAAGCGGGGTGAAGAGCGAAATCAGGGCGGCAAGGGCGGATTTGGCGAAGCGAGTCATGGCAGCCTCTCAAGGTCGATTGCGCGCACTGTGCGGATTCGCTCGGCGGCGGTCAAGCGGTTGCGTTGACAATGGTTTCCCAGTTTGAAACCGCTTTTTGACCAAAGCCGAATTTGCACGCACCGGAATGGCTCTGGCACGTTCATATCCAGACCCAAGAGCACGCGGTCCCTGGGTCGTCGATGAGACCGCCTCAAGCCTGCTCGCCGGCCAGCCATTCCAGCGACCAGTGCGCCGGCCGCCCCACCGCAAGCAGCCTGTGCAGGGCCGGCAGCAGCGTCCGCAGCTCGCCCTCCAGCGTGAACGGCGGGTTCACGACCAGCAGACCACTGCCGTCGAGGCTGGGTTCCGAAGAGGCCGGCCTGATCTCGAATTCGATGTCGAGCAGCTTCGGGATGCCGGATTGCTTCAGCGCCTTGCGGAAAGCGATGATCGCCTTGCGGTCCTTGATCGGATACCAGAGCGCATAGATGCCGCCTGGCCACCGCTTGTGCGCCCTGGCGAGCCCGTCGACGAGGCGTTCGAACTCACCCGCTTCCTCGAATGGCGGATCGATGAGGACAAGGCCGCGCTTTTCCTTCGGCGGCAGATGCGCGCCGAGCGCCAGCCAGCCATCGAGCTCGATGATCCGGGCCTGGAAATCGCCGGCAAAGAACGTCCTCAGCCTTGCGGCATCCTTGGGGTGCAGCTCGATCGCCGTCAGCCGATCCTGCTTGCGCATGAGATGGCGCGCAATCAACGGCGAGCCCGGGTACTTCTGGATGCCACCCTCGGGGTTGAGCGACCGTATTGTCTCCAGATAAGGCGCGAGCAGCGCCGCCACCGGAGCGGCGAACGGGGCATCGATCAGCCTGCCGATGCCGCCTTGCCACTCACCCGTCTTCTGCGCCTCGGCGGACGACAGGTCGTAGCGGCCGATGCCGGCATGGGTGTCGACGACCCGAAACGCCTTATCCTTCTGCTTCAGATACTCGAGCAAGCGCGTCAGCACGACATGCTTGACGACGTCAGCGAAATTCCCGGCATGATAGGCGTGGCGGTAGTTCATGGTTTTGTGCCGTTATGCATGTCGTTGTCCCAAAACCGCTGCACACTTTTGGGCGACATGCATCAGCCCCTGCCCCAACGCGGCGGTGGCGGCTGCGAGTTCGGATTTTCCGGCCGGCCGCCACGAGTGCGCAAAGTCAGCAAGAATCCGATCAGGCCGATCGCCATCAGCGCGAAGCCGACCGGCCGTGCACGGCTGTCGATCTCGCCGGCGCCGGAGCGCAGGATGAGATCGACCGCCCGCATTGGTATGTCGTCGGCATCACCCGGTCCGACGGTGAAGATATAGGGGCCAGGGCTGACGGTCGCGATCACGCCGGCCTCGTCGCGAAAGATCTTGTCGGTCAGTTGCGGGCTAGCCTGGCGAGGATTGTCGGAATGGTTGAACTGCAGCGTCGAGGCGAGCACCGTGCGGCCATTGCTTGCAGCGGTCAGCGTCAGGACGGTGCGCTGCTGCGAAACGATGCGCTCTGCTCTTGCGGTCAGGTCGACCAGCACCCGCACCGGCGCGTCGCGGCCGGAGAGCGGCACCGTCAGCGGCTTGAAGCGGCCCTGCTCATAGACCCGCCAGGTGCCGATCTCATGGCCGGAGAAGTTGCTCATCGCCCAGGGATAGACGACACCGATGCCGGCGCCGACGAGCAGGATCAGGACAAACAGAAAGCGCATTCAGATCACCATGGCGTATCGTGACCTTGCCAATAGCGCCCCGACGGCCAAAAGGCGATGGCCAGTTGCGGGCAGCCACCTGGAGGTGGGCCGTGCGGGTGCGAGCGCAACCAGATTGGCGGCGTGGCCGCGCAACAATTCAAGGTTCTACCTATGCGCTCAAAAATTAAGCCGAGTATTTCGCGCGCTGCGCTGACATCGCTGTCGGCTCATTCTCGGTCGTCCTTGCTGTCAAGTTTCGATTCTACCTCAAGGGACAGCTTCCGCGTCCGGTCATACATTGTCGTCGATCGAGCCAATATGCTGATTAGTAAAGAGGATTTTCCGTATGCGCCGTGTTTCAGCCCGAGAGACCGTCGCCCCCTCATGTTAACCATCCGCGAGCGCACTTGGTTAAGAAATCACTAATTTAGTTGACTATAATTTCCACAGGTATATTTTCGATATGTTGGGATGTGCAATTTGGGCGAGCAATCGGCGATGGTGACACCGAGCGGGTGACCGCGTTTTCGGGGCGCAGAGAATGCTGAGCGGCAGCACGGAGGTCGTGTAGTCGTACCAGCTTCGCGAAAGCCAAAGAACAATTAACGCACATCAGTGATGGCGATTCCGCAGACGCGGAGGTTTGCCACGTTCTCAGGAACGTGGCCGGGCGATGCTTTGTCCCGGCCCCGGCGGTAGCGTGTGCGGTGCGTGCGAGGAAAGCATGGGTAAGCTTGTCAAGGTTCTGAAACTGGAATCCGGCAGCCAAAGGGGCGCCAACCAAAGCCGACGACGCGCCCTTGTCGCCGGAGGCGCGGGGTTTTTAGGATCGCATCTGTGCGAACGTCTTTTGCGGGACGGATACGACGTTGTCGCGCTGGACAATTTCCACACCGGCAAAAGATACAATCTCAATACCCTTCTGCGTAATCCGAGCTTCACCTGTATCGAGCACGACATCGTCGATGCACTGCCTTCGGATCTTCAGTGCGACGAGATCTACAATCTCGCCTGCCCCGCCTCTCCGCCGCACTACCAGGCAGACCCGATCCACACCTTCAAGACAAGCGTGCTTGGATCGCTGAACCTTCTGGAACTCGCGCGACAGAACAAGGCCAAGATATTCCAGGCCTCTACGTCCGAAGTCTATGGCGATCCCTTCGTGCATCCACAGCCCGAGAGCTACTTCGGCAACGTCAACACGCACGGACCGCGTTCCTGCTACGATGAAGGCAAGCGCTCGGCCGAAACCCTGTTCTTCGATTATTCGAGAACCTATGGCCTCGATATCCGTGTCGCCCGCATTTTCAACACCTACGGGCGCCGCATGCAGCCCGACGATGGGCGTGTGGTTTCGAACTTCATCGTCCAGGCGCTGCGCGGCGAGGACCTGACCGTCTATGGCAGCGGCCAGCAGACGCGCTCCTTCTGCTATGCCGACGATCTGATCGAGGGCTTTGTCCGGCTGATGAACGCGCCGAGCGCGCCCACCCACCCGGTCAATCTCGGCAACCCTGCCGAATTCACCATCATGGAACTGGCGACGCTGGTCGTCGATTACACCAACGCCCGATCGAAGATCGTGCAT
>NZ_RZQY01001270.1:0-595 GCF_003998575.1 Mesorhizobium sp. M7A.F.Ca.CA.001.10.2.1
TTCTGGAGTTGCTCGCGGCTGAGCGATAGCGGCTTCTCGACAAGGCCTGAAACCTCCAGTCGCCAGTCGGCAAAGTTGTTGGCGAGCAAGCCCTTGTAGACATCGTCATCGGGAGCGGTGACACCATTCGGCCGCTGCGGCTGGCGGATGTCGGCCTCGGTGAATTCCGGGGCCAGCGCGTCACTTCCGGCAAGCAGCCGCTGTGCGCGGTAGGTCAGGCCATTGGCGTTTTCGAGGAAACTGCGCAGGCCGCTGCCAACACCTAGCTGACTGTCGAAGGCGTCGCAGCCCGACAGCATGATGCCGGAGACGCCAAGACTGGCACCGGTCAGGAATTTGCGGCGGCTGATCTGGAATTTTGCCATGTCAGGCACTCCTCTCGGCTGTATCGTCCTGTGCGGGAGGATCTGTCCGATACCAGCCGGTGATGATCGAGCGCAGTTCGTTGATCGGGCCGGCGGCCAGGATCATCAGGATATGGACGACGAAGAAGGCGACCAATAGCACCATGACGGTGAAATGGATGGTGCGTGCCGTCTGCCGGCCACCGAGCAGATCGTTGAGGAACGGCAGCACCGAATTCATGCTCGGCGAC
>NZ_RZQY01001271.1:0-587 GCF_003998575.1 Mesorhizobium sp. M7A.F.Ca.CA.001.10.2.1
GGTCATGACCTGAGCCTATCCCAGCCGCGTCGCCAGACATAGCGTTTGATGCAACCATACTTTGACTTTGATGCGTCTGGCGCCCTGCGCACGGCCGCTTATATCGGCTGTCGGACCAACATCGAAAGCTACCAACTCTCATGCCCAAACACATTCCGAGCGACCCAGCTCGCACAATCCTCCTCATTGGCGCATCGCGGGGCCTCGGCCATGCCATGGCGGCCGAGTTCCTAAAAAAGGGATGGAATGTCGTCGGCACAGTTCGCGGCGGCGGAACCCGGACCTTGCTGCACGATCTGGCAGACGAGCATGCTGGCCGGGTCGAGATAGAGACCCTGGACATCTGCGAGCCCGACCAGGTTGCGGGCCTGCGCCAACGCCTGACCGGCAAGATGTTCGACATGCTGTTCGTTAACGCCGGAACGACGAACAACGAGACGGATACGGTCGGGCAGGTGACGACCGACGAATTCATCCGGGTCATGCTCACGAACGCGCTGAGCCCGCTGCGCGTGATCGAGAGCCTCGATGACTTTGTCGAGGCGTCCGGGTTGATTGGCGTGATGTCGTCTGGACAGGGCAGCGTC
>NZ_RZQY01001272.1:0-586 GCF_003998575.1 Mesorhizobium sp. M7A.F.Ca.CA.001.10.2.1
CGTCGGGCCGTCATCGAGGAAGGTCAGGTTCTGGCCGATGTTGAGCGTCGCAGCCGAGCTGTCGCCGTCCTTGTCGGTGATCGTTGCCGTCAGCGTCACCAGATTGTCGGCATTCAGGCTGACCGGCTCGTTCGGGTTGGCCGTCGGATGGACGACCGCACGCTGCTGGTCGAGCGTCACATTGCCCGACGCATCGGTGGTGACCGTGAACACGATCGCGCCGCCAATACCCGCACGGCCAACCACCTGGCCGGCTTCGAGGCTCAGCACCACGGCCTGGCCGCTCGCCGTGTCGACCAGACCGGTCGCTCCGGCATTGAAGCCAAGCGCATAGGTGATCGCACCAGCGCCGTCGGCGCCATAGCTCGACGTGAAGGCACCGGCGAAGCTCTGCGTGTCGTTGGTCGCGAGGACCGTCTCGTCGACCGTCAGCGAGTTGCTGGCGCCAGGCGCAGAGATCGTCGGGCCGTCATCGAGGAAGGTCAGGTTCTGGCCGATGTTGAGCGTCGCAGCCGAGCTGTCGCCGTCCTTGTCGGTGATCGTTGCCGTCAGCGTCACCAGATTGTCGGCATTCAGGCTGACCGGC
>NZ_RZQY01001273.1:0-581 GCF_003998575.1 Mesorhizobium sp. M7A.F.Ca.CA.001.10.2.1
TTCCGATACGGCTACCTTGTTACGACTTCACCCCAATCATTTGTCCCACCTTCGACGGCTAGCTCCATAAATGGTTACTCCACCGGCTTCGGGTGTTACAAACTCTCGTGGTGTGACGGGCGGTGTGTACAAGACCCGGGAACGTATTCACCGTAGCATGCTGATCTACGATTACTAGCGATTCCAGCTTCATGTAGTCGAGTTGCAGACTACAATCCGAACTGAGAACAACTTTATGGGATTTGCTTGACCTCGCGGTTTAGCTGCCCTTTGTATTGTCCATTGTAGCACGTGTGTAGCCCAAATCATAAGGGGCATGATGATTTGACGTCATCCCCACCTTCCTCCGGTTTGTCACCGGCAGTCAACTTAGAGTGCCCAACTTAATGATGGCAACTAAGCTTAAGGGTTGCGCTCGTTGCGGGACTTAACCCAACATCTCACGACACGAGCTGACGACAACCATGCACCACCTGTCACTTTGTCCCCCGAAGGGGAAAACTCTATCTCTAGAGCGGTCAAAGGATGTCAAGATTTGGTAAGGTTCTTCGCGTTGCTTCGAATTAAACCACATGCTCCAC
>NZ_RZQY01001274.1:0-579 GCF_003998575.1 Mesorhizobium sp. M7A.F.Ca.CA.001.10.2.1
TCTATGAATGGACCCGCATGTCGCGGCCAACCGGGGCAACGGGCCTTGGTTTCCTGCCGGAAGCACTGCTGGTTGTCTTCATTGGCGCCTTGATTGGCGGTCTGGCCGCCTCCTGGCTGCTGCCGCTTGTGGCGGCCATCGTTGCCGCAACGGCGATAGCCGCCTCGGTTCGCAAGACCGGACAATGGGATGCGAGCGGCCTTGCCTATGCCGCGGTTTCAGGCCTGTCGCTCGCCTTGCTGCGCGATGGCGATCGTTCAGGCCTCATTGCCATCCTGTTCCTGTTCGCTGTCGTCTGGGCCACCGATATCCTTGCCTATTTCGTTGGCCGAGCCGTTGGGGGGGCGAAACTGGCGCCCTCTATCTCGCCCGGCAAGACGCGCAGCGGCGCACTCGGCGGCGCTGTCGGCGGCGTCGTCGCCGGGCTGGTCCTCGCCGCAGCTGCCGGTGTCGGCAATCTGGCATTGCTCGGCCTGGTCGCGCTCGTGCTGTCGATTGTCTCGCAGGCAGGCGACCTGTTCGAATCCTGGATCAAGCGCCGCCATGGCCGCAAGGACTCAGGTGCGCTCATCCCGGGCC
>NZ_RZQY01001275.1:0-578 GCF_003998575.1 Mesorhizobium sp. M7A.F.Ca.CA.001.10.2.1
ACGCATCGCTGGCCGGCATCAAGATGGCACGCATGCTGGCGGCCGACCTCGGCCGCGACGGCTACGCAATCGTCTCCGGCCTGGCGCGCGGCATCGACACGGCGGCGCATCAGGGCAGCCTGGCGACCGGCACGATCGGCGTCCTGGCCGGCGGCCTCGACCTGCCTTACCCGCCTGAAAATGCCGGCCTGTGCGAGGAAATCGCCGAGCGTGGCGCCATCATTTCAGAGATGCCGTTCGGCTGGCAGCCGCGCGCCCAGGATTTTCCGCGCCGCAACCGCCTTGTCGCGGGTGCGGTCCTTGGGCTGGTGGTGGTCGAGGCAGCGCAACGCTCGGGCTCGCTGATCAGCGCCAGGCTTGCGGGCGAAATGGGCCGGCTGGTCTTCGCCGTGCCGGGCTCGCCGCTCGATCCACGCGCCGCCGGCACCAACGGCCTGCTCAAGGATGGCGCCACCCTGGTCACCGACGCAGCGGACGTTTCGCGGGCAATCGCTCCGCTGACCGGCATGCGGGCGCCCGACGTGCCGCCGTTCGAAGAGCCGCCCGACTTCTCGGCCACACCACCGCCCGGCGAAAGC
>NZ_RZQY01001276.1:0-577 GCF_003998575.1 Mesorhizobium sp. M7A.F.Ca.CA.001.10.2.1
CTACCGAAAAGAGCGGGACGTAACAACCAAGGTAAATTGACTGTTCGCCATCACGGTGGAGGACATAAACGTCAATACCGAGTTATCGATTTCAAACGTAACAAAGATGGTATCAACGCTAAAGTTGATTCAATCCAATACGATCCAAACCGTTCAGCTAACATTGCTTTATTAGTATATGCTGACGGAGAAAAACGTTATATTATCGCACCTAAAGGATTACAAGTAGGACAAGTAGTTGAAAGTGGTGCTGAAGCAGATATCAAAATTGGTAATGCTTTACCATTACAAAACATTCCTGTAGGTACTGTAATTCATAATATTGAGTTAAAACCTGGTAAAGGTGGACAAATCGCTCGTTCAGCTGGTGCTAGTTCACAAGTGTTAGGTAAAGAAGGTAAATACGTATTAATCAGATTACGCTCTGGTGAAGTTCGTATGATTCTTTCAACTTGCCGTGCTACAATTGGACAAGTTGGTAATATCCAACACGAACTAGTAAATGTTGGTAAAGCAGGTCGTTCAAGATGGAAAGGTATCCGTCCAACAGTTCGTGGTTCTGTAATGAACCCTAACG
>NZ_RZQY01001277.1:0-576 GCF_003998575.1 Mesorhizobium sp. M7A.F.Ca.CA.001.10.2.1
AGGTGCCAGGGCATGGTGTTCGAGATCGCGGAACCGGTGGCGGCTAACCTCGAAGCGCTCCTGCGCCGCGAAATGACCATCCTGCCCGCCGTCAACGTGCCGCGCTGGCTGCAGGTCAGGACCGAAGGCGGCCCATGTCGCGCGCTTGGCTTCGTCGTCGATCCCGCCAATCCGCGTTATGCCGGCAAGCTCGACAAGCAGGCGATCGCGGCGACGCTGGTGACAGCCGTTGGTCATTGGGGCTCGGGCGCGCAATATCTTTTCGAGACGATCCGCCACCTCGAAGCCTGCGGCATCCGCGACCGCAATTTGTGGCGGCTGCAGGAACTGGTAGCCGAAGAGATCGGGCTAACATCACAACTCACCCGTCCCTGAGCCATACCAGCATCTCGCCGGGCTCGCGGTTGTCCCAGGCGAAATAAGGAATGGCGGTCAGGCGCGTCTCGGCGGTGGCCGGCGGCTCGGGCCTGTAGAGCCCGTCCCGCCACCCGTCGGCGGCATCGGCAAGTGCCGCGGTCGACAGCGTCACCACGCCGCCGAGAAGTTCCGGCCGGTGCTGCGCTTCGATGGTGGCCG
>NZ_RZQY01001278.1:0-575 GCF_003998575.1 Mesorhizobium sp. M7A.F.Ca.CA.001.10.2.1
ATGCACATCCTCACCACGACATCCGCCTCGCTCGACGACCTCGCCGAGCCGGTCGATCTGCGGCAGACGCCGGCGGATATCGTGGCCCTGTCCTTCACCGACAGCGACCTCGCCGGACTGGCGGCAGCCTGGAAGGCCGATGCCGGCCGCCTGCCCTCGATGCGGCTGGCCGCACTGCGTGACCTGCGCCATCCGATGTCCGTCGACCTCTGGGTCGACAGCGTCGCCCGCCACGCCAAGATCATCCTGGTGCGCATCCTCGGCGGCTACGACTGGTGGCGCTACGGCTGCGACCAGCTCGCCTCGACTGCCCGCGAACGCGGCATAAAACTGGCGCTGCTGCCCGGCGAATGCCGCGACGAGGACCTGCGCCTGATCGAAGCCTCGACGCTGCCGCGCGAGCAGTTGGACGGCCTGCTCGACTATTTCCGCGAGGGCGGCCCGGCGAATATGAGCGCGCTGGTGCGGAGGCTGGCACGGCTGGCGGGACAGGATGCGCCTTTCATCGAACCGGTCGCCGTGCCCAAAGCTGGCTACTACGAACCCGGCCGCGGCGTCGTCCCCCTCCCCCTCGA
>NZ_RZQY01001279.1:0-574 GCF_003998575.1 Mesorhizobium sp. M7A.F.Ca.CA.001.10.2.1
CGTCGACCCCGGCAAGGCACTGCATGACGGCCCGGCGCAGTTCAGGCCATATGATCGCTATCCCAAGCCAGCCGAGGAAGTGCCGCCATCCGGCGTGCTGTCGCTGACCGAGGGCTCATCGGCGGAAAAGGGCCGATGGTTGCTCGACGACTGCGAGACCCGCATTGCGGAAATCGTCAAACGCGAATTCTTCTGAGGTGCCGACACCATGAGCAGCAATTTCTTCCAGCCGATCGACGCCTCCGCCGTGCCTCGCTTCGCCGGACTTTCGACCTTCATGAGACTGCCGGCCGTGGCAAGCGCGGAGGGGCTCGACATCGCGCTCGTCGGCATACCGTGGGATGGTGGCACCACCAATCGCGCCGGCGCACGGCACGGCCCGCGCGAGATCCGCAACCAGTCGAGCCTGATGCGGCGCGCCCATCACGTCTCGGGGACCGAGCCGTTCAGCATCGCCAACGTCGCCGATGTCGGCGATCTCTCGGTCAATCCGATCAACCTGCTGGACGGGCTGAAGCGCATCGAGGACGGCATCGCGGCGATCGTGGCAGTGGGCGCCATTCCGCTTGCAGCG
>NZ_RZQY01000127.1:0-11442 GCF_003998575.1 Mesorhizobium sp. M7A.F.Ca.CA.001.10.2.1
GGGCAATTGATGGCCCAGTCGCTCGACCGGCTCAGGGAGAGCCCCTCGCAGACCGCCGGACCCTACGTTCATATCGGGCTGACGCCCAATTTCGGTGGCATCGGCGGCGTCTACCCGACCGACCTCGGCGCGACCATGGTCAACGACAAGACCAAGGGCGAGCGCATCGGCCTGCGCATCCGGGTGCTCGACGGCACCGGCACGCCGCTCAAGGATGCGCTGATCGAGATCTGGCAGGCGGATGCCGACGGGCTCTACAATTCGCCGGCAGAACCGCGCGGCACGGCCGATCCCAACTTCTTCGGCTGGGGCCGTTGCCCGACCGACATGGACACCGGCCTGTGTGCGTTCGAGACGATCAAGCCTGGCCGCGTCCCGTTCAACGATGGTCGCCTGATGGCGCCGCATATCACGCTCTGGATCGTCGCCCGCGGCATCAATCTCGGCCTGCACACAAGACTGTATTTTTCCGATGAGGAAAAGGCCAATGCTGAAGATCCGATCTTTGCGCGGGTCGAGCACCGCCTTCGCGTGCCGACGCTGATCGCCGAGCGCCAAGGCGATATGTATGTCTTCGACGTCCATCTCCAGGGGGAGAAGGAAACGGTCTTCTTCGACAGCTGATGCTCAGGAGGCCTGTGACATGACTGTATCGCCTTTCGACCATCCGCTGCTCTCCGCTCTTCTCGGCGACGAAGAAGCGGCGAGGCATTTTTCCGTCGAGGCGGAAATCGAGGCCATGTTGGCCTTTGAACAGGCGCTGTCGCAAGCGGAGGCCGATAACGGGATAATCTCCAAAGATGCCGAGGCAGCGATCGTGGCGGCGCTTGGCACGTTCCGGCCGAACACGGCTCTGCTGCGAGCCGGGGTCGCCAAAGACGGCGTCATGGTGCCGGAGTTGGTGCGCCAGATCAGGGCGGCGGTCGGCGAACCGCATGGCCAGAAAGTGCATTTCGGCGCGACCAGCCAAGACGTCGTCGACACGGGCCTGATGCTTCGGCTGAAACCCGTCGTCGAGCATCTCGATCTGCTGTTGACCGAAACCGTCATGCGCCTCGCCTCGCTCGAAGAGCGTTTTGGCGGCAGGGCGCTGACCGGCATGACGCGTATGCAGAAGGCGATTCAGATCAAAGTGCATGATCGTGTGGCAGCGTGGCAGGGGCCGCTGCAACGGCACCAGGAAAAGCTGCCGGAACAGTCGAGATGCCTGCTGGTGGTGCAGTTCGGCGGTGCCGCCGGCACACTGGAAAAACTAGGCGACAAAGGGAAAGCGGTGCGCGCAGCCCTGGCCGTCAGGCTTGGTCTTGGCGACGCACCGCAATGGCAGAACCAGCGCGACGCGCTCGCTGATTTTGCCGGTTGGTTATCGCTGCTGACCGGCAGCCTCGGCAAATTCGGCCAGGACATCGCTCTGATGGCGCAAGATGGAACCGAGATCAAACTTTCCGGCGGTGGCGGCTCGTCTACCATGCCTCACAAGCAGAACCCGGTGAAGGCCGAAGCGCTGGTGGCGCTTGCCCGCTTCAACGCCACGCAGCTTGCCGGCCTGCATCACGCGCTCGTGCATGAGCAGGAGCGGTCGGGTGCTGCATGGACGCTGGAGTGGCTATTGCTGCCGCAAATGGTCGTCGCAACGGCAGCGTCGCTGCGCCTTGCCGCCGAACTGGCCGCACAGGTCGAAAGTCTCGGCCACTGATGCGCACGCAAATCGTCGTCATCGGGTCCGGGCCGTCCGGGTTGCTGCTTGGGCAACTGCTGGCCGGCATCGGCGTCGAGACGGTCATTCTTGAACGTGCGAGCCGCGAGCGCGTGCTTGGCCGCGTGCGGGCAGGGGTGCTCGAACAGGGCACCGTCGAATTGCTGGAACAGGCCGGCGCGGCGGCAAGGCTGCATGCCGAAGGGCTGCCGCATACTGGCATCTCGCTCGCCTTCGACGGACGCTTGCATCGCATCGACCTCGAGGCGCTGACCGGCGGCAGGCATGTCACCGTCTATGGCCAGACCGAGGTCATGCACGATTTGATGGACAAGCGCGACGCGGCAGGGCTGACCACGATCTACGAGGCGGCAAATGTCGCTCTGCACGATTTCGACGGCACCGCGCCTTTCGCCACCTATGACAAGGATGGCGTCACGCATCGCATCGACTGCGACTTCGTTGCCGGCTGCGACGGTTATCATGGCGTCAGCCGCAAATCGGTGCCCGAGCGTACCCTAAAAATCTTCGAGCGGCAGTATCCGTTCGGCTGGCTCGGCGTGCTGGCCGAGGTGCCGCCAGCCGACCGCGAACTGGTCTACGCCAATCACGAGCGGGGTTTTGCGCTGTGCTCGATGCGCTCGACGCATCGCAGCCGCTACTATGTGCAGTGCCCGCAGGACGATCGCGTGGAGGCGTGGTCGGATGAGCGCTTCTGGGACGAGTTGCGCCGCCGCTTGCCGGAGCAGACGGCGGCAAATGTCGTCACCGGCCCATCCTTCGAGAAATCGATCGCGCCGCTGCGCTCCTTCGTTGCCGAGCCAATGCGCTTCGGCAGGATGTTCCTGGTTGGCGACGCCGCCCATATCGTACCGCCGACCGGGGCGAAAGGGCTCAACCTCGCCGCCAGCGACGTGCGCTATCTCTTCGCAGGTTTGCGCGACTTCTACGTCGAGAAGTCACATGATGGCATCGATGCCTATTCCGGCAAGGCGCTGGCACGGGTCTGGAAGGCGGTGCGCTTTTCCTGGTGGATGACGACGATGCTGCACCGTTTTCCCGACACCGGCGATTTCGGCCAACGCATCCAGGAGGCCGAACTCGACTACCTCATGCACTCGCGCGCCGCATCGACCGCGCTCGCCGAGAACTATGTCGGCCTGCCTTATTGAGGGCTGCGGATCATCCCGCGCCTTGCTGCCTGGCAAGATCCAAAAGCATCGGGCGCTGCCCCTTGAGGATTTTCACCTCGGCCTCGGGCAAGGTGAACCAGCCCGCTCTGTCGACCTCCGGGAACTCCTTCAGGGATCCCGACCTTGGCGGCCATTCCATGGTGAAGCTGTTGCTCTTGATGGAGGTCACATCGATGTCGATGGTCGCCTCGACGGACCAGGCCGAGACGATCTTGCCGCCCGGTTGCCTGTAGTCGCCGAGACGAGTGAAGTATCCATCGACCTTGACGCCAAGCTCTTCCTCGGTCTCGCGTTGCGCTGCCGTCAACTCATCCTCGTCCTCGCCGACGAGGCCCTTCGGTATCGACCAGGCACCATCGTCCTTCTTCGCCCAGAAGGGTCCGCCCGGGTGAACCAGCAACACCCTGAGATCGTCGTCGCTGCGGCGATAGATCAGCAATCCCGCACTGCGTTTTGCCATTTTTGTATGTCCGTTTGCGAAGCTGGCAGCCTGCCGATGGTCCTTGAATCGTTGACGCGAACCTTGCACCAGGGGATTGCGACGCTATGTCAGGCGCGGCTGCATTGCACCTCACCCGCGAGTCCGGCAATCTGATACCATCGCCTATTTGGCGGCTCGAAGGCTAGGTGACGATGCAACTCGGTCTTATTGGCTACTACAGCGACTTCGTCGTGTATCCGCTGGTAATCGCCGTGCTGGCAGTGGCTGGGCTGCTCGAGGCCGGCGAAGAGGGTGCGCCGGGCTGGATAGGCACGGTCCTCGCCTGTCTCGGCCTCTGGACGCTGATCGAGTATGTGCTGCACAGGTTCGTTCTTCACCACATTCCCTACATCAAGGACCTGCACGACCGTCACCATGTCGAGGAGCGCAGTTCGGTGGGCACGCCGACCTGGCTCAGCCTCGGGGTGCATGCGCTGGTCGCGTTCCTGCCGGTATGGATGATCTCGGATTTAGCAACCGCGAGCGCGGTAAGCTGCGGGTTGATGCTGGGGTACCTCTGGTACATCAGCATCCACCACATGATCCATCACTGGCATCCCGCGCATCCGAGCTATCTCTACACGCTCAAGCGTCGCCACGCGGTCCATCACCACATCGACGAAGCGGCCAATTTCGGTGTGACGTCGGCGTTCTGGGATCGCGTTTTCGGGACGGCGCGGCTCTGAAGCCAGTTCAGCCTCGGCCGTTCAACGCCTCTTGCCGCGACCGCCGGGAGACTTGGCTCCGCGGGGTCCGCTCTGAGCCGGCGTGTTGTTCTGGTTTTCGTCGGACAGTTTTCGCCAGCGGGCAAGGCGCTCCGGATCGAGCGTTCCGGCCTTCAAGGCAGCCTGCACAGCGCAGCCCGGCTCATGCACATGCGTGCAGTCGCGGAACTTGCACAGTGGCGCGAGTTCGGTGATTTCGGCAAACAGCGTGTCGATGCCGGAGGCGACGTCACTGACCTGCAAAGTCCGCATGCCCGGCGTATCGATCACCCAGCCGCCGCCGGCAATGGCGTGCAGCGATCGCGACGTGGTGGTGTGGCGTCCCTTGGCATCGTGCTCGCGAATGCCTCCGGTCTGCTGCGGCGATTGCTGCCCCGATCCGGCCAGCGTGTTGACCAGCGTCGATTTGCCGACGCCGGAGGAGCCGATCAGCGCCACCGTCTGGCCGACACCGCACCAGGCAGCCAGGATGGTTGCCGCATCCGATGTCCGGGGGTTCAGCGTCACGACCGGCAATCCACGCTGCAACGCGGCAGCCTGCCTTGCATATGTCTCGGCGTCTTCAGCGGTATCGGCCTTGGTCAGCAGGATCACAGGCGTCGTTCCGGCCTCATTGGCGAGCGCCAGATAACGCTCGAGCCGGGCGGGATTGAAGTCGGCATTGCACGAGGTGACGATGAACAGCGTGTCGACATTGGCCGCGGCAAGCTGCGGCACCCTGCCGCCCTGGGTGCGGCGCTCCAGCACCGTCTTGCGGACCAGGCGGCGCTGCACAAGGTGTTCATGCCCATCGACCAGTACCCAGTCGCCGACCGCATAGTCACCGGTGTTCGCCTGCGCCGGCAGTGTCAGATCGACCGGCCCTGCCTGGGACAGGCCGGTCAGGCGATCGCGGTGGACGGTGGCGATCCGCGTCGGGATAAGATCGGCGTCGCCGGGTTCGAGCTGGTCGCCAAAAAAATCCGTCCAGCCCAGGCCGGCAAGCGATGGCATGGAGTGGTCCGTCACGGCTTTGACCACGGCGTCGCGGACATTGGAGAGTATCCCTGGCAGGTGAGGCGCGGACGGGGTGGGCGATTGCCCAGCTGTATGGGCGGCATGGCGGCATTTGGCAAGCAGGCCCGGAGCCGAGAGCGAGCGGCAAGCTTCTGCGGCCCTCGATCGTCGAACTGACGATCAAGTCGACGAAACAGCGCTATCCGAAAGCGTTTGGCGGGAAAAAACGGCGGCGAGCCGCCTCAGCTTTGAAACGTTAACGAATAATTTGACGCATGCAATATTTCTGGGTTCTATTGGTAACTGTGAAAATTGACTGAATAAGTTCCATCCAGGATTGTCGCATCCGGTCAACGGCCGCATGACTGGGGGCGGGCCGATCATGGCAGGGGATCAGGAATATATCGATGGCGGAGAAGACGCACCGCACGATGGATGACTTCGCCCAGGCATGCGGCGTGTCCCGGCCGACGCTGTCCAAATATTTCGACGATCCGGCGAGCGTGAAGCCGGCGACGCGGGCGCGCATCGAAGCCGCCCTGCGCTCCTCGGACTATCAGCCCAACCTTTTCGCCCGAAATCTCAACCGCAAGCGCACCCGCAACATCGGCATCGTCGTGCCGACGATCACCGATCCGTTCTACGCCGAGATGGTCAGCCGCATCGAATTTCGCTGCCGCGACGAAGGCTACTGGCCGATCGTCATCTCCTCGCATGGTTCGCCGAAGCTGGAGGCGGAGTCGGTCAGGACGCTGCTGTCCCTGAAGGTCGCCGGCGCGATCATCGCCCCACTGGGTCTGGCTTCCGACCGCGGCGTCTTCGACAAGCTCGGGCAGGATATTCCGATTGTCTATTTCGACACCTATATCGAGGGCGATACGCCGTTCGTCGGCAATGACAACCGGCAGAGCGTCTCGACCATCGTCGACTATCTCTGCCGTTCGGGTGAGCCGCCGGTCTATCTCGACATCCCACACGTCAACCACAACTCCGGCGAACGCCAGGAAAGCTACATCGTCGCGATGGAGACCGCCGGGTTCAAGCCGGTCGTCATCGAAGGCACCCGCGATTACACCTGGGACTTCGAACGCATCGGCTACGAGCAGACGGAAAAAATGCTGCAGGCCGGCGCCTTGCCCGGCCGCACCATCCTGTGCGCCAATGATCGCCTCGCCTTTGGCGTGATGGCGGCTGCGTTCTCGCGCGGCCTGAAGGTCGGCCGCAGACCCGATTGCGATCTGCGGGTTGCAGCACACGACGATCATCCGCTGAGCCGCTACACCTGCCCGGCGCTGACCACCATGGCGCAGGATTTCACCGCCATGGCCGGCCGCAGCGTCGAGATACTGCTGGCTCTGCTGGACGAGGCCGATCCGCCGAAGCAAGGCCTGGCCCGCACTGTCAAGCTCGGCGCCACCCTGGTGATGCGTCAGTCGGCCTGATCGTCAGCGACCTTCTCGAAGTGGCGCCAGGCAGCCACCGCCTCGGCCACCGCTTGCCGGGCAGCGGGAATATGGCGTCCCATTGAGACGAAGCCATGGATCTGGCCCGGCCACTGCCGGAGGATCACCGGCACGCCCGCGGCTTGCAGGCGCGCCGCATAGGCTGCCCCTTCGTCGGCGAGGATGTCGCGGCCGGCAAGCGCCACAAAAGCCGGCGCCGCGCCGGCGAGGGCAGGCGCCAGCAAGGGCGAGACGCGCCAGTCCATGATGTCCTCGGGCGTTCGCACATAGTGGTCGCGGAACCATGCCATGGTGGTTGCGGTGAGCCCGAAGCCGTCGCCGAAACGCTGGTAGCTATTCGATGCCTGCCGCGCGTCGGTGTTGGGATAGATCAGGAGTTGCGCCGCAAGCTGAGGCGCAAGCCCATCGCGGGCAAGCAGCGCCAGCACCGTGGCGAGATTGCCGCCGGCGCTGTCGCCGGCAACGCCGATGCGTCTGATGTCGATGCCGAGACCGGCGGCATTCCCCGCTATGAAGCGCAGTGTCGCCAGGCAATCCTCGAGCCCGGCGGGAAATTTGTGCTCTGGCGCCAGGCGATAATCGGGACAGACAATGACGGCGCCGCCGAGATTGGCCATCAGGCGGCAGATCTCGTCATGCGAATCGAGGTTGCCGATGACCCAGCCGCCGCCATGCAGGTAGAGCAGCGCCGGTGCCCCGCTTTGCGGTGCGCCGATGCCGCGATGGATGCGGAGCGCTATAGGCCCATTCGTCCCGTCGATCTGCCGTTCCTGGGTCGCAGCGACCGGCTCGTGCTCACCCTGTAACGTCGGGAACGAGGCGTTGTAGGCAGTTCGCGCCGCCGCCACGCTGCCGGTCTCGAATGGCTCGCCGCCGGCTGCACGACCAATTTCGAGGACGCGCAGCGCATCCGGATCGAGCGTCATGGTCATGTCCTCAGGCCAGCAGGCTGCTCGCCTCTTCCTCGGTCAGCAGGGCCGGCTGCACGACATCGCCCGCGATGGCGACTGATCCCTGTGTTTCACCGGAGCGCAGGATAGCCTCCATGATCTCCAGTACATGCAGCGCGAGGCTGCCGGAGGCCCGTGGGGTGCTGCCGGTTTGAAGCGAGCGCACCAGATCGGCGACGCCGAGCATGCGGTAATTGGCGCGGTCGGGCGCGGCATAAGGCCAGTTGCGGGCGCCGTAGAGATCGCCCTCGCTGGCGAAATCCTGCCAGTCGGTGCCGCGCTCCGACAGCGACACCGTGCCGCCGAACGTGTCGGGGTCGGGCAGGCGCAGCGAGCCCTCCGTGCCGTGCAGTTCGATCGGGTGGTTGGAGTGGCGAAAGACATCCCACGAGGCGCCGAAGGTGACGGTCGCGCCGGAGCGGAATTCAAGCAGCGACAAAACGTTGGTTGGCGTGCCGACCTTGAATGTCGTGTTCTTGAATGGCCCATCGGCTGATATCAGCCTTTCTTCCTGGCCGCGTGTCGCCATTGCCATGACGCGCTCGACCGGGCCGAGCAGATTGACCAGCATGGTCAGATAGTACGGACCCATGTCGAACACGGGGCCACCGCCTGGCTGGTAGTAGAATTGCGGGTTGGGGTGCCAGTGCTCCATGCCGCGGCCCATCATGAAGGCGGTGCCGGTCACCGGACGGCCGATGGCGCCCTCGTCCATCAACCGGCGCGCACGGCGCCCGGCAGCACCGAGGAACGTGTCGGGCGCCGAGCCGAGCAGCAGGCCGCGCGACCGCGCCTCGTTGACCAGGCGTTGTCCGTCGGCGGCCGAGGTGGCGAGCGGCTTTTCGGTGAAGACGTGCTTGCCGGCCGAAAGCGCGGCAAACGAAATATCGAAATGCGCCGCCGGAATGGTCAGGTTGAGGACAAGATCGATCTCCGGGTCGGCCAGCAACGCGTCGACGCCGAGTGCCTGGATACCATATTCCTTCGCTCGCACTGCTGCCATGTCGGCCGAAATATCGGCACAGGCGCGCAATTCGATCCCGCCAAAAAGCCCGGCGTTGCGCAGGTAAGTCATCGAGATGTTGCCGCATCCGATGACGCCGATCCCGAGTTTGGTCTTTGATGTCCCGTGCATTTTCGATCCTGCCTCCCAATGCGCTCATGGCCTGCCGGTTCCGCCCAGCCGTTAGGCGGATCGCTTTCGCAAAAGGCTATACAACGTTTTAAATATTGACGCGCGTAAAATTTTTATACAACATGCGAAAATGCTGGTGCGATATCGGGAGGCCGCCAGCCTTGGGAGGAGAAAAATGACAGACATGAAAACCGGCCGACCGCCGATGCGAATCCTGTGGGCTATGCGCGCATTGGATACTCGGTCGCAGCCAGGGACCGCGACGGGGTCAGGCATAGATCACCTTGGCCCCGGTCCTATCAAGCTGGCTGCGTATCGGACCCGACAGGCTATCGTCGGTGATCACGACATCGACGCTCGACAGCGAAAAGGCCTTGGACGTCCCGCTGACGCCCCATTTGCTCGAATCCGCAAGGAGGACAACGCGCCGGGCCATGCGCACGAGGTTTCGCTTCGTTCGCGCCATGTCTTCGTTCACGTCGACCACATCCAGCGACGAGTCGATCGCATGCGCTCCAACAAAGACCTGATGCGCTACCAAGCCGCCGAGAGCCGTGTCG
Organism: Mesorhizobium sp. M7A.F.Ca.CA.001.10.2.1; assembly: GCF_003998575.1. Classification (NCBI taxonomy): domain Bacteria; kingdom Pseudomonadati; phylum Pseudomonadota; class Alphaproteobacteria; order Hyphomicrobiales; family Phyllobacteriaceae; genus Mesorhizobium; species Mesorhizobium sp. M7A.F.Ca.CA.001.10.2.1. The sequence continues at coordinate 9,200 of NZ_RZQY01000127.1, forward strand.
GCATCGGTGATCAGTGTGCTCACCGTGTCTGGATAGACCCGGCCGCCGATCATGTGAACGTCGAGCCCGGGCCGATGCATCAGATGCTGCACGATATTCATCGCCGTGGCCGCGACCACGACATTGCTGAGCGGCGGTAACAGCATGGCAACCTGCATCAAAGTCGAGCCGCCGTCGAAGATGACCGATTGGTTGTCCTCGAACAGTTCTACCGCTGCCCGGGCGATGCGTTTCTTTGCATCGAGGTTGGTTTGCATCCGCCGGGCGAACGCGGCCGTGGTCGAATCCGTGGTCCGGGTCACCGCGCCTCCGCGGGTCTTGGTCAGCAGTCCCTTACGGTCCAGTATCTCGAGGTCGGAGCGCACCGTGACTTCCGATACGCCAAAATCGTCTGACAGGTCCTTGATGCGGACCTGTCCGCTACGTTGCACTTCACCCAGGATCGATTGGCGTCTCTGCTCTGACAACATTGCCCTGTCCTTGCCTCCATCCGCCAAGCAATCACCCTGGCCTCGGTTCACTCTACCAAAAATATGCGAATTCGAAAGCTTTCGAAAGATTGCATTTGTCTTTTCTTTCGCAAACATTGGGTGCAGGATTTTGAAATCAATCGATTGGAGAGTTTAGGACTCATGAGCCTCGGAACCAAGGTGCGCCTGGCGCGCCTCTTCTCACATCCGTCGGGGAATCTTTTTGGCGGCGCGGTCGACCACTTTGTCGGCTATGGCGACGTGCGCAAAGGAGGTCTTGCCGATCTGCCGGGCGCCCTTGCACGCGTCATGGTAGGCAAACCCGACTATGTCAGCATCCAGCCCGGCACCGCGCGCCATCTGTGGCCGCAATACGCGGGCAAGGCTTGCCTGGTGATCCAGGCCGGCTGCTTTACCCCAGACGATCGCATCAGTGAACTGATTGCAACGCCCGAGGATGCGGTGCGCGCTGGCGCCGATGCGTTGGCCGTGGCCATTCCGGTGCGCGGCGCGACCGAGGGCAAATACATACGCTGGCTGACCGATTCGGTGAACGCTGCGGCCCGTTACGGCATGCCGGTGGTGGCGCATATCTACCCTCGCGATTTCACCGACGGGGCAAAAATCGTCTTTACCCCCGACGAGATCGCCTATGCGGCACGCATCGGCTACGAGTCCGGCGTCGATGTGATCAAGATCGGTTACACGGGCGATTTCGAGTCGTTCCGAGAGACTATTCGGACCTGCCCGGTGCCGGTTGTGATCGCCGGCGGTCCGAAGACCGACACGCTGCTCGGCGCCCTTCAGCAGACGGCGGACGCCATCCGTGCCGGCGCGCGCGGTGCCGTGGTGGGCCGCAATCTCTGGGGGCACGGCGATCCGGAAAAGGCAGCGATCGCCTTTCGGGGCGTCATCCATGACGGCCTTTCGGCGCAAGACGCCCTGGCGAAGGCGGGTGCCTGAACCATGCCCGCCGTCCCTTCAATCCTCGGCTTCGGAGCTATTGCGATCGACGACATCGTCTATGTCGATCAGCCGTTGTCGGCGGGCAAGGGGAAGGTTCTGCAAAGTGCCCGAGCTTTCGGGGGAAATGTCGCGACGGCACTTGCCGCCGTCGCGCGGCTCGGCGGAAGCGCCGGGTTCGTCGGATGGCTGGGCAGTGCCGCCGACGACGCCGTGTTGTGCGATCTCGTTGCGAGCGGCGTTGAAACCGCGTTTGCGCCGCGCCACCCGCACGCGCGCCCGGTGCGCTCGCGGATCACCGTCGGTTCGGATGGGGAGCGATTCATCGCGTATGACGACGAAGCGATGCTGGGCACCGCGCCGGACTTTCCGGATGAGGTTCTCAGCCGCGCGACAGTCCTGATCGTCGACAGTTACGGGATCGGGTCGCTGGATGTCGTGGCTCGGGCTCGCGATCTCGGCCTTGCGATCCTCGGCGATGTCGAATGGAGCCACGGCCCGGCCACCGAGAGACTGATCGGGCTCTGCGACCATCTCATTCTTCCGCTCGGCTTCGCGCGGACCGCCACCGGCCGCCAGTCGCCGGCCGAGATACTCGATGCATTGTGGTTGCCGTCGCGGTCCGCCGTGGTTCTGACGGATGGCGGCAGGGGCGTCTTCTATCGCGGACGCGACGAGACAGGGCTCTGGCACCTGCCTCCGCACCGGGTTGCCGTCGTCGACTCGACCGGCGCCGGTGACTGCTTTCATGGCGCCTATGCCCTGGCATTGACACGCGGGGCCGAAACCGCAGGCCGGGTCGCATTCGCG
>NZ_RZQY01001280.1:0-573 GCF_003998575.1 Mesorhizobium sp. M7A.F.Ca.CA.001.10.2.1
GAATTACATGGCCGAGCAGGTGCGCCGCGCCGACACCACCGAGGGCGACATTGACACGCTGTCGCATCGCATAGCCCAGATCCGCACCTGGACATTCGTGTCGAACCGGCCCGGCTGGCTGGCCGATCAGGCACACTGGCAGGAAAAGACGCGCGAAATCGAAGACAGATTGTCGGATGCGCTGCATGAGCGGTTGACGAAACGCTTCGTAGACCGCAGGACTTCCGTCCTCATGCGGCGCCTTAGAGAAAATACCATGCCTGAAGCCGAAATTAGCCCTACCGGAACCGTCCTTGTCGAAGGCCACCATGTCGGCGAGTTGCAAGGGTTCCGCTTCACCGCCGACCAGACCGCCGGCGGCGAAGACGCCAAGGCGGTGCGCACCGCTGCCCAGAAGGCGCTGGCCGCCGAGTTCGAATCGCGCGCCGAACGCTTCGGCGCCTGCGCCAATGGCGACATCGCGCTCGGCTCGGACGGCACGCTGCGCTGGATCGGCGCGCCGATCGGCACGCTTGTATCAGGCGAAGACGCGATGAAGCCGCGGTTGGTGCGGCTGGCCGACGAACAACTGAC
>NZ_RZQY01001281.1:0-569 GCF_003998575.1 Mesorhizobium sp. M7A.F.Ca.CA.001.10.2.1
CGCCTTCTCCATCAGCAACTCGACGCCCAACGTCACCTACAACGGCACCATCAACCAGACCGCTGCTACCAGCGCGGTGGGGATCTCCGGCATGAGCGGCGGCAGCGCCACGTTCGGTGGAGCGATCACCGCCAGCACCGCCACCGCCTTTGCGATCAACCTGAGCGGCAACACCGGCGGCACAATCAAGTTCACCGGCGGGCTGGATCTGACCACGACCACCGGCACCGGCTTCAGCGCCACCGGGGGCGGCACGATCACAGTCGCGGCCGCAGGCACGGAGCAGATCACCACCGGCACCGGCCACGCGATCAATCTCGACGGCGTCACCATCGGCACCGGCGGCATGGCGTTCGACAGCATCACGACAGGTGTTGCGCAAGCCACGGCGCTCAACTTCAATGCCGTTTCGGGCGGCCCGTTCCTGGGTGGCAATGTCACCATCGGCGGCACCGGTGGCGGCATCAACGGCCTTGCAATCAACGCTTCGTCATCGACCTTCACCATCACCAATCTGGTGACGACCAATGTCGCGGGCACCGATGTCAGCCTGACCAACAACACCGGCT
>NZ_RZQY01001282.1:0-566 GCF_003998575.1 Mesorhizobium sp. M7A.F.Ca.CA.001.10.2.1
TCTTCCACACCACGCCGCCCCAGCCGGCCTTGAAGGCGCGGATGACGTTGTAGGCCTTGTCGGTCGGCGGCGCCGAGGCAAGCCAGAACGGATTGGGCGACTTGATGCCGACGAAATTGTTTCTGATATCTGCCATGCTCATGCCCTCCCGTTCGAGGTCAGTGCCCGGTTGATGCTCTCCGCAGCGTCGCGCCCCTGCGCGACCGCCGAGACGGTGAGGTCGTCGCCACCGAAGATGCAGTCGCCGCCGGCCCAGACCCTGGCAAGCGACGTACGCCCTTCCGCATCCACCTTGATGCGGCCGGCTTCGAGATCGATCGACGCACCGCTGCCGTTGAGGGCTGCCGGCACAAAACTCTGTCCGATCGCCTTGAACACCTGGTCGGCAACGAGCGTCAGGGTCTCGCCGGTGCCGGCAAGCCTGTCGCCGTTCATGGCGGTGTATTCGAGTTCGATGCCCGACACTTTGCCGCCCTCGGCGATCACCCGCTTCGGCTGCAGCCAGTGGCGGATGGTGACGCCATTGGCGGCGGCCAGATCCTGCTCGAACTTGGACGCATTCATGT
>NZ_RZQY01001283.1:0-564 GCF_003998575.1 Mesorhizobium sp. M7A.F.Ca.CA.001.10.2.1
GTAACGCGCAAGGCCGTTTCCATGCCGAGATCGGCGCGGATCAGCACATCCTCCAGATCCTGCAGCGTCTCCTCATCCAGCTTGCGCTTGGTGAAGACGCCGGCAATGTTGCCGGTGAGCTCCTTGGAGGAGCGGGCAAGCCCGTCCTTCATGCGCTGGAACCAGGAGCGCCTCGGTGCCGGTTCGGGCGCCTTCTGCGGCTCGGCTTTCTGCTCGACCTTCTTGGTGACGGTCACCTTGCCGGGGGCGGCTTTCGGCTCCGGCGCGGGTTGTGGAAGAGGCTGCGGCTCGGGCGCGATTTCCGCAATGACCGGCTGCGATTCGACCGGGGCCGGCTGGCGAATGAGAGGTGCGATTTCGGCGGCGGGCGCTTCGGCCACGAGAGCAGCCGGCATGGCTTCCACGGGTGGCGCCGAATCTTTCGCAAGTTCGTGCTGCCCCTCACCCCTACCCTCTCCCCGTGAAGGACGGGGAGAGGGAGGCGTCAGCGTTGAGGCTTCGTCTTCGATGTTTGCAAGAGGAGGCGCAGCTTCACCGCTAGCCCCCTTCTCCCCGTCTCTATAC
>NZ_RZQY01001284.1:0-564 GCF_003998575.1 Mesorhizobium sp. M7A.F.Ca.CA.001.10.2.1
TTCCTGAACAAGAAGGCATATTATCTCAAGAATCACTTTATGCAGAACTTGGTGACATTGTTGCTGGGAATAAACAAGGACGTATGAATGATAACGAAATCACTTTATTTAAATCAGTGGGCTTAGCAATTGTAGACATTGTAGTTGCCAATTATTTTTATAAAAAAGCTCAACAATAAAAATAAAGTGAGGTGGAAAAGGTACTATTTCTACCTCACTTCTTTATTTTTGTATGCGATAGTAAAATTTTTGCTTTATTGATAATCACTTGGATTAATGGAGATCACATTAGGAATTGTTTTTTTGTATTCTTGTAAATCTTCATGATTATCGGTAATCAACGTAGTAATTTTGTTAGTTGGACAAACTTGATAAAATGCTACTTTATTTAACTTTGAACTATCTGTTAACATGTAAACCTCTTTAGACTGATAAACCATTTGGCGTTTAGCATCTACGAATTCTTCGCTGTAGTGCGTCACGCCTTTTAATGCATCCATAGCAGATGTAGTTAAAAATGCTTTCATAGAATTAAATGATTGCAAGGTTTGAGTAGTAATTAAT
>NZ_RZQY01001285.1:0-563 GCF_003998575.1 Mesorhizobium sp. M7A.F.Ca.CA.001.10.2.1
CAATATGTTCTACACCTTTACATTTGTTAATTTTTGGACTTCTTTTTCCCAATCAAGATGCTTTTTGTAGTTGATTACTTTAGAAGCTCCGAGTTCTTTGGCTTTTTCTAATTTTTCATCACTGCTATTTGTTGCAATAACTTCTGCTCCTAATGCTGCTGTTATTTGAATTACAAATATAGAAACGCCACCTGTGCCTTGAACAAGAACTTTATCACCTGCTTTAATATTTCCATATTCAACCAATGAGAATCAATTCACAAATGCTGCTACTGGCAAAGTTGACGATTGATTATCTGTAAGTGTTTCAGGAGAGAATACAGCTGCATTTTCATTCAATACCATGTATTCTGAAAGTCCACCATCTACTGTAGCACCTAAGGCATGTGATTGTTCATCGCTTTTAGGTTTTCTATCTAGCCACTTGGTAAACATATGTGAAGTAACACGATCACCTTTTTTAAATTTGGTAACTTTTGAGCCGATTTCTACAACTATTCCTGAAGCATCTGAAACAGGAATAAACGGAAATTTTAATAATTCAGGGGGATATATACATATAC
>NZ_RZQY01001286.1:0-558 GCF_003998575.1 Mesorhizobium sp. M7A.F.Ca.CA.001.10.2.1
AGACCGGCAATTTCTATTACGAAGGCGGCATCGATTCGGAAGGCCGCACGCGCCGCTGGGTCATCTACCGCAATTATTCGGAGGCTTCGGCGATACCGCCCGGCTGGCACGGCTGGATGCACCACCGCGTCGACGTCGCGCCGTCCAGCGAGGACTACAAGCCGCGCGATTGGCAAAAGCCGCATCAGCCCAATCTGACCGGCAGCCCGGCGGCCTATCGCCCGAAGGGCTCGGTGCTGACCAATCAGCACCGCCCGCAGGTCACCGGCGACTACGATGCCTGGACACCCGGGTCGTAGGCGACAGGGTGCAAGCCGGTCCTTTATCGCCACAATTGGTGTTTAGCTGCTTGCTGATCAGAAAACGGCGACTAGCCTTGGCGATCGACAGAATCACCCGGGCGCGAACCACCGGTATCTTTGCATGAGCTTTTCTTACTCAATATCGGCCAGTCTGGCGCTAGCCGCCGGTCTTGCCGTCAGCACCGTGGCCTTCGCCGCTTCGCCTGAGCCCGCGGCACCCGCGCCGGCGCTGCCCGCCGGAGCGGACCGGGTCACC
>NZ_RZQY01001287.1:0-558 GCF_003998575.1 Mesorhizobium sp. M7A.F.Ca.CA.001.10.2.1
TCTTAGTACCCGGAGGAAGAGAAAGAAAAATCGATTCCCTGAGTAGCGGCGAGCGAAACGGGAAGAGCCCAAACCAACAAGCTTGCTTGTTGGGGTTGTAGGACACTCTATACGGAGTTACAAAAGTATATATTAGACGAATCATCTGGAAAGTTGAATCAAAGAAGGTAATAATCCTGTAGTCGAAAATATATACTCTCTTGAGTGGATCCTGAGTACGACGGAGCACGTGAAATTCCGTCGGAATCTGGGAGGACCATCTCCTAAGGCTAAATACTCTCTAGTGACCGATAGTGAACCAGTACCGTGAGGGAAAGGTGAAAAGTACCCCGGAAGGGGAGTGAAAGAGAACTTGAAACCGTGTGCTTACAAGTAGTCAGAGCCCGTTAATGGGTGATGGCGTGCCTTTTGTAGAATGAACCGGCGAGTTACGATTTGATGCAAGGTTAAGCAGTGAATGTGGAGCCGTAGCGAAAGCGAGTCTGAATAGGGCGTTGAGTATTTGGTCGTAGACCCGAAACCAGGTGATCTACCCTTGGTCAGGTTGAAGTTCAGGTA
>NZ_RZQY01001288.1:0-555 GCF_003998575.1 Mesorhizobium sp. M7A.F.Ca.CA.001.10.2.1
CTCCCCCACGAGGGGGGAGATTGGCGGTTCGGCGCCCCGCTCTTTCCTGCGGCCCTGCAACGTTCGAGATTGGTGAAATCGGCGGTGCCGGCCGATCTCCCCCCAAGTGGGGGAGATGTCCGGCAGGACAGAGGGGGGCGCTGTCCCGCCAGCCTGTCAGGCTTTCAACGCCTGACAGCAGCCTCAACTGCCCGCCACCCATAGAGCCAATCCAGATCCGCCGCGAGCTTTTCCGAGCGCACCTTCAGGAACACATTGCGCGCAATCGCCACTGGACCCGAGGCATGCCAGGCCAGCCGGTTGACAGCGCCGCGTCGGGCGACCTGCGCTACACGCGGTCGCCGTGACTGTTCCCAGGTCGCAGGTGCGGCCAGGGGGTCGGCAGGGAAGTCGGCGATGATGTCGGCAAGCGTCGCAGCATCCTCGATCGCCATCGCCGCGCCTTGCGCCGCGAACGGCGTCATCGCATGCGCGGCATCGCCGATCAGCGCCATGTTGCCGGTCGTCCAAGGTTGTTTGCTGTCGACCGTATGGATCGGCCATGCGGTCCATGGG
>NZ_RZQY01001289.1:0-555 GCF_003998575.1 Mesorhizobium sp. M7A.F.Ca.CA.001.10.2.1
CGGTGCCTTTGAATATTATCTGTTCAAGGGCGGCGTCAGCGCCGGCAGCGAGGAGAACTGGTACCTGCGCTCGACGCTGAACACGCCGGCCCCTCCGGCCGCCGCCCCGCCGGCGCTGGAACCTACTGCGCCGCCGGAACCAGAGCCGCCGGCGGCCGAACCGCCGCCGCCGCCGCCTTCCGAGCTGCCGCCGACGCCGCCTCCGACCGAGGGCGACATCAACAACCCGCCGGTCGATCCGACACCGCCGGTGCAGGCCGCCGATCCGGAGCCCGAGCCGCCGCCGGCACCACCGCCGGCACCAGTTGCGGATCCGCCCCCGCCGCCACCGGTGGTGCCAACGGATGTGCCTGACCTGCCGACACCGGCGGCGGGCGAGGAGATCCTGCTCTATCGCATCGAGGTTCCGGTCTATTCCGCCTTGCCCCCGGTCGCCGAACATCTGGCGATGACGACGCTCGGCACCTTCCACGAACGGCGCGGCGAGCAGAGCCTGTTGTCGAACACCGAGCTGTCGCCGGTCTGGGGCCGCATCTTCGGTCAGGACAGCAAGAT
>NZ_RZQY01000128.1:0-11376 GCF_003998575.1 Mesorhizobium sp. M7A.F.Ca.CA.001.10.2.1
AACAAGCACTGGGCTGGCTGGCTGAGAACCTGCCGTCGAGTTCAGCACTTTCGTTCCGGCCCAACATGGTGTTTCCGCGCCACCGCGCGGTGGCGGTCGAATGGCTGAGGCTTTGTGGCCTCGATGCATCGCCGCAGAACGTCAGCCTGACCAACGGCGCCACCGCCGGCATGACCGTGGCGCTGATGAGCGTCGCGCCGCCGGGTTCGACGGTTGCCACCGAGGCGATCGGCCACCATACGCTGGTGCCGTTGGCACGCTATCTCGGCTTCAATCTGGAAGGCCTGCCGATCGACGACAACGGCCTGATCCCGGAAGCGCTGGACGAGGCCTGCCGGCTTTCCGACATCCGCGCGGTCTTCGTGCAGCCCTCGGTGATCAACCCGACGGCGACCCTGATGGATGCGCGGCGGCGAGAAGAGATCGCCGCGGTCGCGCGCAAGCACGACATCGCCATCATCGAGAACGATGTGCTCGGTCCGCTGGTCGAAGACCGGCCGCCGCCGGTTGCCGCGTTCGCGCCGGAGCGCACGCTCTACGTCACCTCCTTCACCAAGATCACCGTGCCCGGTCTGCGCATCGGCTATCTGGCCGCGCCCGACCGCTACGTCGCCGCCGTCGCCAACCGGCATCTGGTCTCGAACTGGATGGCGACGCCGCTGGTGGCCGAGATCGCCACCAAATGGGTGACCGACGGCACGGCGATGGAGCTTGTCCACTGGCAGCGCGCGGCTTTGCGGCGCCGGCAGGATATTGCAGCGCAAGTGCTGGCGGGGGTGGACTATCGCGCCCGGCGCGACGGGTTGCATGTCTGGCTGCAACTGCCGGCCGACCGGGCTGAGGAAAGCTTTGTCGCCCAGGCTCGCCTGCAGGGCGTGGCGATTGCACCCGGCACGTCCTTCCGTATTTCGGCTGCGCCGTGGCATCCGGCGGTTCGTATCTCGCTGGGTTCGACCACCGAGGGGGAACTGCGCGCCGGCCTCGGCGTTGTCACCAAGCTTTTGCTCGGCGATCCCGAGCACCTGCTGCTCGCTATCTAGCGAGTGCGCCGCTATCCGGGTGATGCCGGCCTGCGAAAGGCAGCCTCCTGCGCTTCCGGTACTCACGTACGAAAAGTACGCTCCGTTCCGGTTCTCGGAGGCTCCCATTCTCGGCTCGGCCTGACCCGAATCCCGGCGCACTCTTCGGCACTGGTTGCTCAAGAATTGTGCGGAATGGGAAATATTGTCATGATATTATTTTTCCGATTGACATGATTTGGCGCGTTCCGCATCGTTAAGGGGCACAGGCTTCTCCAGCACGGGGAATTTATTTGTCCGCATCAGCGCCCATCATCAAGATCGACGGCATCTCGAAGAGCTTCGGCAGCTTCAAGGTGCTGGACGGCCTGTCGATGCAGGTCATGCCCGGCGAGAAGCTGGCGCTGATCGGCCCGTCGGGCTCGGGCAAGACGACGATCCTGCGCATCCTGATGACACTTGAGCGCATCGATGGCGGTCATATCCAGATCGACGGCGAGCAGCTCTACCACATGGAACGCAATGGCCAGCTGCTGCCCGCCGATGAGCGGCATCTGACAAGGATGCGGCGGAAGATCGGCATGGTGTTCCAGCTGTTCAACCTGTTTCCGCACAAATGCGTCATGGACAATGTCACGCTGGCGCCGATGCTGACCAAGGGCACGCCACGCGCCGCCGCCGAAAAGCGGGCGATGGAACTGCTCGAAATGGTCGGCATGGCCGACAAGGCCAAGTCCATGCCGGCGCAGCTATCCGGCGGGCAGAAGCAACGCGTCGCGATCGCCCGGGCACTCGCGCTGTCGCCGAAGATCATGCTGTTCGACGAGGTGACGTCGGCGCTCGATCCGGAGCTCGTCGAGGAGGTGATGAACGTCATGCGCAAACTCGCCGCCGAGACCGACATGACCATGCTGCTGGTCACCCACGAGATGGGTTTCGCCCATGATTTCGCCGACCGGGTGCTGTTCTTCGATCGTGGCAGAATCGTCGAGGAAGGCAAGCCGGACGAGATTTTCCGCAATCCCAAGCAGGAGCGCACGCAAGGCTTCCTGAAGAAGATCATCGCGGCCGGACATCGCGTCTGACCGTAATGCCGAGGCGGCAACGCCGCCATCAAAGGCGGCGAGGCCGCCCGTAACAAAAGCAAGACAAGAAACAAGGAGTTGGGAACAATGAACAAACTTGGCATTCTGGCCGGCGTTGCCGGTCTTGCACTGACGGCGGTGCTGGCCGCCTCTATCCCCGGTTCGGCCGACGACAGCAAGCTCGAACAGCTTAAGGCGCAAGGTTTCGCTCGCCTCGCCATCGCCAACGAGCCGCCCTACACGGCGGTCGCCGCCGATGGCAAGGTTTCGGGTGCCGCGCCCGATGTGGCCCGCGAGATATTCAAGCGGCTCGGCGTCGCCGACGTCGCCGCTTCGATCTCTGAATATGGCGCCATGATCCCCGGCCTGCAGGCAGGTCGCTTCGATGTCGTCACCGCCGGCCTGTTCATGAAGCCGGAACGCTGCGCCGCCGTCGTCTATTCCGAGCCGGTGCTTTGCGATGCCGAGGCGATGTTGGTGAAGAAGGGCAATCCGAAGGGCTTCAAGAGCTATGAGGATGTCGCCAAGGATACGACTGCGACCATCGGCGCGCCAGGCGGCGGCACCGAGGAGAAGCTCGCGCTCAATGCCGGCGTGCCACGCGATCGCGTCATCGTCGTGCCGGATGGCCAGAGCGGCGTGAAGATGCTCCAAGATGGTCGCATCGACGCTTATTCGCTGCCCGTCCTGTCGATCAATGATCTGGTCAAGAAGGCCAACGATCCGAACCTCGAAGTCATCGCTCCGGTGCAGGGCGCACCGGTCTATTGCGACGGCGCCGCCTTCAAGAAGGGCGATGAGGCACTGCGCGACGCCTTCGACGTAGAACTGGCCAAGATGAAGAAATCAGGCGAGTTCGCCAAGATTATCGAACCCTACGGCTTCTCGGCGGCGGCGGCGATGTCGACCAGCCGCGACAAGCTCTGCGCGGCGAAGCGATTTTTCCTTCTCCCCGTTCAACGGGGAGAAGGTGTCACGAAGTGATGGATGAGGGGCGGCGCCAAGTTCTGAGACTCTAGTGCCGCCCCTCATCTGCCTGCCGGCATCTTCTCCCCGTACGGGGAGAAGGAGCTAAACCCAACGTTGGAACGTAAATGACCCAGTGGTCCGGCTATTTCGGCCTGATATTGCAGGGAGCGCTTGTCACCATCGAGCTGACGCTGATGGGGTCGGTGCTGGCGTTGATCATGGCCTTCCTCGCCGGCATGGGGCGCGTATCGCGCTTCTTTGCGCTGCGTTGGTTGGCCACCGCCTATATCGAATTCTTCCGCGGCACCTCGATCTTCGTGCAGTTGTTCTGGGCCTATTTCGTGCTGCCCTTCATCGGCATTTCGTTGACCCCGTTGCAGGCCGGCGTGCTGGCGCTCGGCCTCAATGTCGGCGCCTACGCCGCCGAAGTCGTGCGCGGCGCCATCCAGTCGATCGGCCGCGAACAGTATGAGGCCTGCACCGCGCTCAATCTCGGGCGGTGGCAAGGCATGCGCCACATCATCCTGCCGCAGGCGCTGCTGGTGATGCTGCCGACTTTCGGCAACAACGCCATCGAATTGCTCAAGGCGACCGCCGTGGTGTCGCTGATCTCGCTCACCGACCTGACCTTCCAGGCGCAGGTGGTGCGCGCCCAGACCGGCAACACCCTGGTGCCATTCACCACCATCCTGATCATCTATTTCATCCTCGCCCTGCTCATCTCGTGGGGCGTGCGCTCGCTGGAACGACGCATGGCGCGCGGCCTCGATGGGGTGCGTGCCTGATGGCCAATTTCCTTCTGATAAATTGGGCCTGCTGATGGAATGGGATTGGAATTTCGTCTGGGAAATCATGCCGACGCTGATCCAGGGGGTGAAGATCACCATCCTGGCGACGCTGCTCGGCTCGGTGCTGGCGGCGGTCGTCGGGCTGGGCATTGCGCTGGCGCGCCGCTCGCCCAACAAAGCGCTGTCGCGCACGGTCGGCTGGGCGGCTGAATTCATCCGTGGCACGCCGCTGCTGGTGCAGCTCTATTTCATTTTCTACGTGCTGCCCGACATCGGCATCCTGTTGCCGCCGCTGGTCGCCGGTGTCATCGGGCTCGGGCTGCATTACGGCACCTACACGGCCGAGGTTTATCGTGCCGGCATCGACAATGTGCCGCGCGGCCAATGGGAGGCCGCCAAGGCATGCAATTTGAGCGCCAGTCAGACCTGGACCCACATCATCATTCCGCAGGCCATCCCGCCGATGATTCCGGCGCTCGCCAATTATTTCATCGCCATGTTCAAGGAAACGCCGCTGCTGTCGGCAATCACCGTGCTGGAACTGATGAACCAGGCCAAAAGCGTCGCCAACACCTACTATCGCTATATCGAGCCGATCACCTTGGTCGGTGCTTTCTTCCTGGTCATCAGTCTGTTTTCGGTCGTGCTGCTGCGCTGGCTGGAACGCCGCTACGGCAAGATCGAGAGGTAACCGATGAAACCCTTGCCCGAGATCAAGATCTACCCGAAACGGCCGGCGCTGGATGCACGCCCGCTCGACATGCGCATCGGCCTGATCATCCTGGCCACTGACCACACCAGCGAACCGGATTTCCGCCGCATGGTGGCGAGCGAGCGGGTCGGCGTCTATGTCGCGCGCATTCCCTATGCCAACCCGACGACGCCTGAAAACCTGCGCAAGATGCAGCCGGCGCTGACGGCGGGCGCCGCCCTGATCCTGCCGGACGAGAAGCTCGATGCCATCTGCTATTCCTGCACTTCGGCCTCGGTGGTAATCGGCGATGCCGAGATCGAGGCGGCGATCCAGGTCGCAAAGCCCGGCGTGCCGGTGGTCACACCGCCGATGGCGGGCGTGCGCGGGCTGCGTGCGCTGGGCGCAAACAAGCTCAGCATCCTCACTCCCTACACGGTCGAGACATCCAGGCCGATGGCCGCCTATTTCGCGGCGCGCGGCTTCGAGATCGTCAGCTTCACCTGCCTCGGTTTCGAGGACGACCGCGAGATGGCGCGCATCGCACCGGCAACCCTTGTCGATCTTGCGCGGGAAGCGACCGACGCCAGCGCCGATGCGCTGTTCGTGTCCTGCACGGCGCTGCGTAGCGCCCTCGCGCTCACCGGCATGGAAAAGGCGATCGGACGTCCCGTGGTGACCAGCAACCAGGCGACCGCCTGGAACTGCCTGAGATTGTGCGGGGATGAGGCGCCGCATCCTGAGTTCGGGCGGCTGATGACGTTGCCGTTGGTTCAGTAAGACGATGTCCCACATTCACGAGCGACCCCCTCTGGCCTGCCGGCCATCTCCCCCTCGAGGGGGGAGATTAGCTGCTGCCCGGCTTTCGCCAATCACCGACGTGACAGGAAGAACGGCAGCGTCGAAGCTGCCAATCTCCCCCCTCGAGGGGGAGATGGCCGGCAGGCCAGAGGGGGTCGCCCCATGACGCGCGCCGTCGCCCTAGCGGACATCCGTATCGCCCGTGACCGTATCGCTGGCAAAGTCGAGCGCACGCCGACCGTGCTGTCCCCGAGCCTATCCGAACAACTGGGCGTCCCCGTTCACCTCAAGCTCGAACACCGGCAGACCACCGGCAGCTTCAAGCTGCGTGGCGCCTCGAACGCCGTCGCCTCGTTGAACGCCGAACAGAAGGCGCGGGGCGTGGTCGCGGCCTCGACCGGCAATCATGGCCGCGCGCTGGCGCATGCGGCGAAGCTTGAGGGCATGCGCGCCGTAATCTGCATGTCGCGCCTGGTGCCCGGCAACAAGCTCGACGAGATCCGCCGGCTTGGCGCGGAGGTCCGCATTATCGGCGACAGCCAGGACGATGCCCAGCAGGAGGTCGATCGGCTGGTGGCGCAAGAGGGGCTGGTGATGCTGCCGCCCTTCGACCATCCCGACATTATCGCCGGGCAAGGCACGGTCGGGCTTGAGATAATCGGGCAGGTCCCGGATGCCGCCCTCGTTCTGGTCCAACTCTCCGGCGGTGGGCTCGCCTCAGGGGTTGCTACGGCCATCAAAGGCGTCAGCCCCCGGACAAAAGTCATCGGTGTCTCGATGGCGCGTGGCGCGGCGATGAAGGCCAGCCTCGATGCGGGCCAACCGGTATTGGTGGAAGAATTGCCGACGCTGGCGGATTCGCTCGGCGGCGGCATCGGCCTCGACAATCGGCTGACCTTCGCCATGTGCCGCGACCTGCTCGATGATGTCATCCTGCTCAGCGAAGACGAGATCGCCGCCGGAATCCGTCACGCCTATGCGCAGGAGCGCGAAATCGTCGAGGGCGCGGGCGCTGTCGGCATCGCCGCACTGCTGGCCGGCAAGGTCAGGTCGGACGGGCCGGTGGTTGTTCTGCTGTCCGGTCGCAACATCGATATGGACGCGCACCGCACAATCGTTTGCGGCGTAGCGCCATCGCTCAAGGAGCGCGCCGCATGAGCCGGATGACCATCCTTACCGAGAAAGAGTTGCGGGCGATCGTGACACTCGATCTCGATGCCGTCGCCTGCGTCGAAAACGCCTTCCGTGCGCTTGCCACTCTGCCGGTGGCGATGCCGCCGATCCTGCGGCTAGACATTCCCGAGCATCGCGGCGAGGTCGACGTGAAGACCGCCTATGTGCCCGGCATTGACGGTTTCGCCATCAAGATCAGCCCCGGCTTCTTCGACAATCCGAAGCTCGGCCTGCCCAGCGTCAACGGCATGATGGTGCTGCTGTCAGCCAAGACCGGCCTGGTCGAAGCGCTGCTGCTCGACAACGGCTATCTCACGGATATCCGAACCGCTGCTGCCGGCGCCGTCGCCGCCAAACATCTGTCGCGGCAGGACTCGTCCGTTGCCGCGATCTTCGGCGCTGGCGTCCAGGCCGGGCTGCAATTGGAAGCACTCATGCTGGTGCGGCCGATTGCCGAGGCGCGCATCTGGGCACGCGATGCGGCAAAGGCCGAGGCAACCGCCGGAGCCCTGCGCGAAAAGCTCGGCATTCTCGTGCATGCCGAGCCCGACGCGGCAAACGCGGTCGCCGGCGCCGACATCATCGTCACCACGACGCCTTCGACCGAGCCGCTGATCAAGGCCGGCTTCGTTTCCGCAGGGCAGCACATCACCGCGATGGGATCGGACGCCGAGCACAAGAACGAGATCGCGCCGGCAATCCTGCGCATGGCCGATCTCTATGCCGCTGACAGTGGCCGCCAGACAAAGCGGCTGGGTGAGCTGCATCATGCAATCGCGGCGGGCGTGATGGCCGCCGAGGAAGAGGTGACCGAACTCGGCCAGATCATCGCCGGCGCGAAACACGGACGGCGCTCGGCCAGCGACATCACCATCGCCGATCTCACCGGCACTGGCGTCCAGGACACGGCGATCGCCACGCTCGCTCGAGACCGTGCGCGGGTGGCCGGTTCCGGGGCCATCTTCGAAAGCTGATGCTGGCCGCAGGAGCATGATCCGGAAAAGTGGGAACCGGTTTTCTCGGACAAACGGTTTTCCGTTTGTCCAGAGATCACGCTCAAACAAGAACGACGAGTTGGATTCAAAGCTGATACCGGCCGCAAGGCCCAACAAACGAGGACCAAGAACAATGCAACCGAACCTGAGATTCTCGCGCGGCGAATATGCGGATCGCCTCGCCAAGACACGCAAGGCCATGGAGGCCAAGGGCGTCGATCTTCTTGTTGTCAGCGATCCTTCCAACATGGCCTGGTTGACCGGCTATGACGGCTGGTCGTTCTATGTGCACCAGGCGGTTATCGTGCCGCCTTCGGGCGAGCCGGTCTGGTACGGCCGCGGCCAGGACGCCAACGGCGCCAAGCGCACCGCTTATCTCGCGCACGACAATATCGTCGGCTATGCCGATCACTATGTGCAGTCGACCGAGCGCCACCCGATGGATTTTTTGGCCAGCGTGCTTGCGGATCGCGGCTGGGGCAAGCTGACAGTCGGCGTCGAAATGGACAATTACTGGTTCTCGGCGGCCGCCTTTGCGTCGCTGCAGAAGCATCTGCCCAATGCCCGCTTTGTCGATGCCACCGCGCTTGTCAACTGGCAGCGTGCGGTGAAGAGCCCGACCGAGATCGATTATATGCGCAAGGCGGCCCGCATCGTCGAGGCCATGCATCAGCGCATCTTCGACAAGATCGAGGTCGGCATGCGCAAATGCGATCTCGTCGCCGAAATCTATGATGCCGGCACGCGCGGCGTCGACGGTATTGGCGGCGACTATCCGGCGATCGTGCCGCTGCTGCCGTCGGGTGCCGATGCCTCGGCGCCGCATCTGACCTGGGATGACAGAGCGATGAAGCGGGGCGAGGGCACCTTCTTCGAGATTGCCGGCTGCTACAACCGCTATCACTGCCCGCTGTCGCGCACCGTCTTCCTAGGCAAGCCGACGCAGGAATTCCTCGATGCCGAGAAGGCGACGCTGGAAGGTATGGAAGCCGGGCTGGCTGCCGCGAAACCCGGCAACGCCTGCGAGGACATCGCCAACGCCTTCTTCGGTGTCCTCAAGCGATACGGTATCGTCAAGGACAACCGCACCGGCTACTCGATCGGCCTGTCCTATCCGCCGGACTGGGGCGAGCGCACGATGAGCCTGCGTCCCGGCGACCGCACCGAGCTCAAGCCCGGCATGACCTTCCATTTCATGACCGGCCTGTGGCTGGAAACGATGGGACTGGAGATCACCGAGTCCATCCTGATCACCGAAACCGGTGTGGAGTGCCTGGCCAATGTGCCGCGCAAGCTGGTGGTGAAGGATTGAGCCCGATGTCCAGCACCCGCCCGTCGCCGATCGCGCCGACCGTCGATTTCGACCGCGACGGCATTCAGCACGGTTTCCTGCGCTTGCCCTACAGCCGCGACGATTCCGCGTGGGGCTCGGTTATGATCCCGATCTGCGTCATCCGCAACGGCAACGGGCCGGCAGCGCTGCTGACCGGCGGCAACCATGGCGACGAGTATGAGGGGCCGCTGGCCCTCTACGATCTCGCCAGGACCCTCGATCCCAAGCAAGTCAGCGGCACGGTGATCATCGTGCCGGCCATGAACTATCCGGCCTTCCGTGCTGGCACGCGCACCTCGCCGATCGACAGGGGCAACATGAACCGCAGCTTTCCCGGCCGGCCGGACGGGACGGTGACCGAGAAGATCGCCGACTATTTCCAGCGTGAGCTGCTCCCCCGCGCCGACATCGTGTTCGACTTCCATTCCGGCGGCAAGACGCTGGACTTCGTGCCGTTCTGCGCCGCGCATACTTTGCCCGACAAGGCGCTGGAACAGAAAGCCTTCGACGCGGTCGCGGCCTTCGCCGCCCCGTTCTCGATGCGCATGATCGAGATCGACGCCGTCGGCATGTATGACACGGCAGCCGAGGAGATGGGCAAGGTCTTCGTCAGCACCGAGCTGGGCGGCGGCGGCACGTCGCGTGCGCAGACGGTGCGGATCGCGCGGCGCGGCATTCTCAACGTACTGCGCCATGCTGGCATTGTAGATGGTGCGGTCGAGAAGACTCGAACCCAGTGGCTCGACATGCCGTCGGGCGATTGTTTCTCCTTCGCCGAAGATGACGGCATGATCGAAACCATGGTCGATCTCGGTGAGCCCGTCGAAGAAGGCTCGGTGCTGGCGCGCATCCATTCCACCGGCCGCACCGGCATCGCCCCGCAGGAGATCCGGGCAAAAATGTCGGGCATGCTGGCGGCGCGGCATTTCCCCGGGCTGGTCAAGGCCGGCGACTGCGCGGCGGTGGTGGCTGTGCACGTCTGAGCGATTCCGCCGAGGCTTGCTCCACCCGGTTCGCGTCCATCGTCACTTGCTCTTGATCCGTTGCGGAGCCTTCGGCGCGGCGGAAAGAAGCAGCATGGCGAGCGGAGTCGACATTGCAGGAGGATGTCACTATATAGCGGCGGCTTCGACCTGCGCGCCCGAGGGCAGCACCTCGAAGCAACTGTGAATGTGTAGTGTGTTGCGCCATCTATTGTGACGGAAATCGGCTCGGAAACCGGAAAAAAGCAAATAGAAACAGTGGCGCAGCGCTGGGCGTGACCCAGCCAACGGTACCGACCCCTCCAGAATCAGAAAATGCTCTTGACCCCTCGATTTCCTATGGCTCTGTGGACCTTGGACGGCATTGGCTTGCCGGACGACCGCGACTCGGCTGGAATGGGGACATGCATCCTTTGCGGGATGTCGACGTTTGTGATTACCAACCGGCTTTGCCGCCAGGGAACAGCAGTATGAGTGAACACGCCATCGAATTCTTGCGGGGATGGATCGGCGAAAAGGTCCATTGCCAGTCCTCCCAGGCAAGGATCGACAAGCAGGCCGAAACCCTGGCCAAGGAGTGCGCCGCCGAGGCGGCCGAGGTCGGCATCCCGCTGGAGGACATCCAGGAAGAAGTCGGCGATATCCAGGAACTTATCGCATCCCGGCTTGAGGAAGCGGCCGAGGCCGAGGAAAGCCAGCAGGCCCCCGGAAAAGCCGCGGAATGATCAAAGCCGCGGAATGATCGCATAGCGGCGACGTGTTCCAGCGCGGGCTTGTGGCCCGCGTTTTTGTCTTCAGCCAAACTTCTCCTTCAGCCACGTCTTCGGCAGCGCCGGCACGAAATTCCCGTCGCGTCCGGTCATATCGTCATTGGCAACCAGCGCGTTGAGGATTGCTTCCTCCACGGTCTGGATCACTGCATCGAAAAACGGATCGATATCGGTGTCCGGAATAAAATCGGCGCTGGCGATGCGGCCGGATGGCGCCAGCGCCGCGCTCGCATTGGCGGTCGAGAAGGCGATAAAAATGTCGCCTGAACTGTGATAGCCGAAGCCGCCGGTCAAGGCGACGCCAAGCGGCACCCGTCGGGCCAGCCGCTTCATCTGATGCGGCAGGAACGGTGCGTCGGTGGCGGCGACGGCAATGATCGAGCCCTTTTCAGCACGCGGTGTGCCTTCGCGGACCGCCGGTTCGAGAAGCTCCGGCCCGGCGCGCAGGCCGCGAATGGTGATATTGCGCCGTTTTCCAAAATTAGACTGCACGAAGGCGCCGACGGTGTAGGCACGGCCTTGCCATTCGACGATGCGCGACGCCGTGCCGGAGCCGGCCTTGAAGCCGAAGGTGATCATGCCGGTGCCGCCGCCGACGCTGCCTTCCTCGATAGGCCCGCCGGCGGCACCGTCGAGAGCCTGCGCAACATGCTCTGACGTCAAATGGTGGCCGTTGATGTCGTTGAGGAAGCCGTCATAGGTCTCCGCCGCCACCGGCAGCCCCCAGCCGCTGTCGAGCGCTGCCGGCAGCACGCTTTGCATCCAGCGC
>NZ_RZQY01001290.1:0-555 GCF_003998575.1 Mesorhizobium sp. M7A.F.Ca.CA.001.10.2.1
TGACATCGCCGCGCTCGATTTCGATCTGCCGCCGGCCAGCTGAGCCGGCCGACGGCTTTCAAAGAGATTACTCGGCAGGCATCTCTACAGGCCGAGCCGCCCGGCGGCCGGCGACCACGATGCCAAGCCCGATGATCGGGAAGATCGCGGCGACCAGGCCGAGATCGGCCGGCGCGCCGTAGCGCAGCACGGCACCGCCGACCACCGCGCCGAGTGCGACGCCGAGATAGAGCGCCGAAGCATTGAGCGACAGCACGATCGGTGCGGCGTCGGGCGCCAGCTTGATGATGCGGCTGGCCTGCGCCGGCGGGAAGGCCCAGCCGACGATGCCCCACGGCACCATCATCGCCATCAGCGCCGGTCCGGCAATATGCGGCGGCAGAAAGGTCGGGATGACCGACAGCAGGACCAGCATGCCGGCACTCAGCGCCAACGACCAGCCGACGGTGCGGGTCGCGCCGAACCGGTCGGCAGCCTGGCCGCCGCCAATGTTGCCGATGACGGCGCCGACGCCGAAGGCGAGCAGCATGCCGGGCAACGCGATCTGGCTGAGAC
>NZ_RZQY01001291.1:0-555 GCF_003998575.1 Mesorhizobium sp. M7A.F.Ca.CA.001.10.2.1
GCGTAAATCAGCATTATCATGACGTAGCAATAAACGATATTCTGCACGTGATGTTAATAAACGATATGGTTCGTTAGTTCCTTTAGTTACTAAGTCATCAATTAAAACGCCGATATAAGCGTCAGAACGACTTAAGATAACTTCCTCTTTACCTAATACTTTCGCAGCAGCATTAATTCCTGCCATAATACCTTGTCCAGCCGCTTCTTCATAACCAGAAGTACCGTTGATTTGACCTGCAGTATAAAGGTTTTTAATTTTTTTAGTTTCAAGTGTTGGCCATAATTGAGTTGGAACAATTGCATCATACTCAATAGCATAACCTGCACGCATCATGTCTGCTTTTTCTAGACCTGGGATTGTTTCTAACATTTGTCTTTGAACATGTTCAGGTAGACTTGTTGAAAGTCCTTGTACATAAACTTCATTAGTATTACGTCCTTCTGGCTCTAAGAATAGTTGATGACGTGGTTTGTCATTGAAACGCACAAATTTATCTTCAATTGAAGGACAATATCTTGGTCCAGTCCCTTTAATCATACCTGAGTACATTGC
>NZ_RZQY01001292.1:0-555 GCF_003998575.1 Mesorhizobium sp. M7A.F.Ca.CA.001.10.2.1
GGCGAAGAAAAAAACTTTTTAAATAGCAAGGAGCTGAGTAAATGAAAAAAGCAGAGATATTAAATCGTTTACATGAAAATTACCTTGTAGCTGTTGTAAGAGGTAAAAGTAAAGATGATGCGATCGCAGCTGTAAATCAAATGATAGAAGGCGGTATTTACAATATCGAAATTACCTTCACAACACCACAAGCTGAAGAAGTTATTCAATATTTAAATCAACATCAAACACATGACGATGTAGTGATTGGTGCAGGTACAGTTTTAGATAGTACTACCGCTCGATTAGCTATTTTAAATGGAGCAGAATATGTAGTTAGTCCACACTTTGATCCTGAAATTGCTAAAATGTGTAACCGTTACTCAATACCATATTTACTAGGTTGTGGATCAGTCACAGAAATTGTTCAAGCAATGGAAACAGGTGTTGATTTAGTGAAATTATTCACTGCAGATTTATTAGGAGCTAATTTTATTAATAATATACATGGACCTATTCCACATATTGAATTAATGCCATCTGGCGGCGTGTCATTAGATAACATGGAAGATTGGT
>NZ_RZQY01001293.1:0-555 GCF_003998575.1 Mesorhizobium sp. M7A.F.Ca.CA.001.10.2.1
CCAATGGATGGAATAAAATTTGACCCATTAAAATAAAAAGCGTTTCTGGATCATTTAATTTAACTCCTCTATCTTGAACAAAAGCAATACCTATCAATCCTACACATACAGCACCAATTAAACTAATAGCCATCCAACTAATACCAAATCTTCTGGCAGTTTTTAATTGACTAACGGATTTGATTGACATGAATCGCACTATAATATGCGGTTGACCAAAATAACCTAATCACCAAGCAAAGAAAGAAATAATTCCCACAATAGTGGTACCTTTAAATAAATTTAGATTAGTTGGTTTTAAATCTGCTGCTTGAGAAAATGTATCAATGCCACCTAATTGCATCATTGCGACAACTGGCACCATAATCATAGCAATTAACATAACTACACCTTGAAAGAAGTCAGTTAATGATACTGCTAAATATCCCCCAAAGAATGTATAAGCAATGACAATCACCGAAACTAGAATAAGACCAGTATGATAATCTAGACCAAAAGCACTATTAAATAATTTACCACCTGAAACCATACCCGAGTGAGTATATAGTGTAAAGA
>NZ_RZQY01001294.1:0-553 GCF_003998575.1 Mesorhizobium sp. M7A.F.Ca.CA.001.10.2.1
CCGCCGACGACAGCCGCACCCAGCAGCAACCGCCGCGACAGGCGAAACCCTTTTTGTTCGTCGGCCATGATATCCCCCGTTGGCCAAGGGATAGCGCGGCTTTTTGGCAAAAACCATAGCGATGCCGCCGGACAGCATTCCGCCGGCCGGCCCTGGGGTCCAGCCGGAAGACCTTATCCAGGTCGCCCGGCATCGAGAGCCGACGGATGAAAATGGCCGATCCCCGGAGGGACCGGCCATGAGTGGAACAGGGCTTGTAAAATCCGGTCAGCAGGTCTGCCGACGCACGATGTTCTCGCCTTACGAGGCCTTCTTGATCGACGTCACGATGCCGGTCTTGTCATCGACAGTCACAGCCACCTTGGCGCCGACCTTCAGTTTCCCGATCGTCGCCTCCGGCGACAGCTGGTAGATCTTGCCGTCGTCGAGGGTGATCGACTTGGTCGTCGGGTCGACGGCCTGGATGGTGCCCTGAACGGTCGCGGCATAGGCGGTGCCGAGGAAGGCGAGCAGAGCGGCGGTGGTTGCGAGGGTCTTCTTCATTGGTAAGCAC
>NZ_RZQY01001295.1:0-552 GCF_003998575.1 Mesorhizobium sp. M7A.F.Ca.CA.001.10.2.1
ATTCAATATTAATGGAATAGGCCGATACATTGTTCAAAAGCAATTTGTACCTGATATACCAGCAGTTATGGGTGGTGTTATTTACATTTCAATTGTCATTTCACTCATCAACTTAGTTATAGATATTTTCTATGTCATGATTGACCCTCAACTTCGTGAAGAAATTAAGGAAAGGGTGTAATTATATGCCACAAATTTCAATAACAAAACTCAGTTCACTACAACTGTTTACCATTTCTGCAGTATCTGTATTTGTATTAACTTTTGTCACTACTTTGCTCAATTTATCCACAGGTAATGTTTCAAATACATTTTACATTGCACAGTTGATATTAATTATTTTGACACTCGTAGTGGCTACTATTGGATTTTCAGAAAGTAAAATACAATCTCATAAAGTATATCGTTGGCTTACCTATGTCGTTCTCATATTAACGACAATTACCGGTAATCTATTCACATTGTTAATGTTCGTGAGTCTATTCCGTTACGAACATACATCAAAATACAATATATACAATAGTTGGGAAGCGTTTATAAGCAAGATTAAAC
>NZ_RZQY01001296.1:0-548 GCF_003998575.1 Mesorhizobium sp. M7A.F.Ca.CA.001.10.2.1
ACGACCGCCGCTGGCGCGTCGCCGGCCGCATCAAGCTGGGCGACACCGTGATCGGCTGCGGCATGCCGCATCTCGGCCGCGGCCGCCACGGCAATTTCCTGGTCGAACTGCGCAATGTCATGGCCGAGGTTTCCGGCGTCCGCCGCCTCGGCTCCGCATCGCTCGATCTCGCCTATGTCGCCGCCGGCCGCATGGATGGCTTCTGGGAAACCGGCCTGTCGGCCTGGGACATCGCCGCCGGGCTGCTTTTGATCCGCGAGGCGGGCGGCTTCGTCTCCGACATGGATGGCGGCCAGGACATGCTCGACAACGGCTCGGTCGTCGCCGGCAACGAGATCATCCAGCGCGCTTTGCTGAAGGTCGTGAAGAAGCCGCTCTCCTCCCGCTGACAGCCACGCCGCGCTGATGCGCCGCAGTCGCAAAACCGCAATGGAAGCTTGAAATACTGCCCGGCATGCGCCCAAATTGAAGGGCGCGGTGCAGGAACCCGGCTTAGTGAGAGACAACCAACCCTACCCCGATATCCCGTTCATCGGACGCTGGCACTA
>NZ_RZQY01001297.1:0-544 GCF_003998575.1 Mesorhizobium sp. M7A.F.Ca.CA.001.10.2.1
GCCCGCAATGGTCGTGCCGCCGGTGTAGGTGTTGTCGGCACCGAGGAACAGCGCTCCCGTGCCGGTTTTTGTCAGCCCGCCCGCGCCGTCGATGGTTCCATTCCATGCAAGCGTATTGTCAATCTCGAATGTGCCGCCGCCCGCTTCAAGGGTCGCGTTGCGTCCGGAAGTCACGTTGGACAGGCTGCTCACGTGCAGCGTGCCACCATCGAAAGTGACCTTGCCCGCCGCACTGCCAAGATTGGCGTCGGCCGTGATCAGGACCGTGCCCCCTTTGATGAACGTGCCTCCCTGATAGGTGTTGGTGCCTGCCAGGATGAGTGTGCCGTCGCCTTGTTTGGTCAACGCGCCAACACCCGCGATGGTGCCGCCGAGCGCCAGGTTGGTCGCGCCGTCGATATCGAAAGTGCCGCCGCCGGCGTTGAGCGTCACGAAGCGCCCGGAAGCGATACCGGCGGTAGTGTGCAGCGTGCCGCCGTCAAGCGAAAGAACGCCGGGAAAGCCGCCGAGATTGCTGTCGGAGGAGATCTGCACGGTGCCGCCA
>NZ_RZQY01001298.1:0-544 GCF_003998575.1 Mesorhizobium sp. M7A.F.Ca.CA.001.10.2.1
CGAAATGGCCGATCGCACCGATCGCGGTGATGTCGCTTCTTACATTCCGCAGTTGGGTAAGGTCGATCCGAAGAAATTCGGCATCGCAGCGGTTACCAATGACGGGCGCGTGCTGACGGCGGGGGACGCCGACCAGGCCTTTTCCATCCAGAGCATCTCGAAAGTGTTCACCCTCACACTGGCGCTCGGCAATGTCGGCGACGCGCTGTGGCAGCGGGTCGGCCGCGAACCGTCAGGCAATCCATTCAACTCGATTGTGCAGCTCGAGCATGAGAACGGCATTCCGCGCAACCCGTTCATCAATGCCGGCGCCATCGTCATTTCCGACATCCTGCTTGCGGGCCACCAGCCGCGCGAGGCGATCGGCGAGATCCTGCGCTTCATCCAGTTCCTCGCCGACGACGAGACGATCATCATCGATCGCGAGGTGGCGGCGTCCGAGCGCGCCACCGGCTACCGCAACTTCGCGCTTGCCAATTATATGAAATCCTTTGGCAATCTCCACCATGCGCCGGAACTGGCGCTGGGCGTCTACTTCCACCAC
>NZ_RZQY01001299.1:0-540 GCF_003998575.1 Mesorhizobium sp. M7A.F.Ca.CA.001.10.2.1
CCGCCAGGCGGCACGCTCGATCGACGAGGCGTTGATGGGGTCGAGCGTTCTCCCGCGCTGAACCCAGGAGCGTGCAGCGATACTAACGATTGATCGCGGTCGTGGTATCGGTCGCGGCCTTTGGCGGCCATGAGAAATCGTCGGCGCGGCCGGGCGATGCAATCGGTGCCTTGCCCTCGACCACAAGCTTTTCACCGGGCAGGTCCGGATTGGCCTTCGCCGGCGGTGCCGCGCCCAGCAATTCGGAGCCACCGTCGAGTGCCGGATCGCTGAGCAGCATCGGCGCGGTGCGGTCGATAACGATGGGGGCCGCGGCCGGCGCCGGCGCCTCGACAGGTGCGCCCGCCGGAGCGGACGGTGTAATCACGCTTCCAGGCGCGGTCAGGCCGAGGATCTTCAGCAGCGGTTTTTCGGTGTAGAAGGCGAGTTTGCGCTTGCCTGCCTTCGAGACGTTGATGCCGTCATCGGCGCGCAGCCGCACCGGCTGGCCGTTGATGTCGGGGCCGCTGGTGACGAAAGCACCGTTCTCATCGACGAAGC
>NZ_RZQY01000129.1:0-11363 GCF_003998575.1 Mesorhizobium sp. M7A.F.Ca.CA.001.10.2.1
CACTGGCCCCGGGCAAGGTCTCCAGCACGCCGGCGACGCGGGCATAGACGGCGGGCCGGTCGGTCGGGATCGGCCGCGGCTTGGCGGCGCGCAGCCGGTCAAGCGCGGTGGCGGCATCGAACGGGCCGATCTCGGCATTGGCCTTTTCGGCAGTGAAGGCGATGACGACCGGCACGCCGTTGGAGCCGGCATCGTTGATCAGCCGCTCGGCGGTGGCGACGCGTTTGCCCCAGTCTGCGGCACTTGCCCAGTCATTGTCGATGACCAGGGCAAGGGCGGCTCCCTCGGCCGGCAGCTTTTCGCGCGGGTTGAAGACCGGGTCGGCCAATGCCGCGACGATGAGGGCCGCCATCAAGAGCCTGAGCAGTGTCAGCCACCACGGGCTCTGCTGCGGCGTCTCCTCGCGCTTCAGCACGCGGGCCAGGATCTTCAGCGGCGGGAAGATTTCGGTCTGCGGCTTGGGCGGCGTCAGCCTGAGCAGCCACCAGATCACCGGCAGTGCCAGCAGGCCCCACAGCACCATGGGGGCGCCAAAGGAAAGCGGCAGCCAACTCATGCGACAGCCTTTCCTGGCCGATCGCCGCCGGCGATCATGCCGGCACGACCGCCGGCGGTCGGCCTGGCCGAGGAGCCATCAGTGGTCATCGCCATGTGCAGCCGCACCAGCGCGTCGGAGGCGAGCCGATCGGTGTGGTTGACGGTAAAGCTCCAGCCAAGACGTTTGCACCAGGCCGCCAGTTCGTGGCGCCGGGCGGCGTAGAGCAGGCGATACTCATCGCCGAGCATTTCGGCGCGGCCGGCGGTCAGCTTGTCGCCGGTCTCGGGATCGGTGAATTCGGTGCGGCCGGCATAGGGGAAGGTCTCCTCGGCCGGGTCGGCGACCTCGATCAGGTGGGCACGCACGCCGTGGCGGGCCAGCACGTCGAGCCAGGCCATCGTCTCTTCGACCGGATCGAGGAAGTCGCTGACGATGACGATGTCGCAGAAGCGCCTGATGTCGGACAGGTCGGGTTTTGCCGGCAAATCGCCGGCATGCATCAACTGGGCGGCGATGCGTTCGGCGCCGTTGCGGGCGGTGAACGGGTCGGTGAGGCCCGGCCAGGCGATGCGCTCGCCGCTGCGCGACAACAGTTCGGCCATGGCCAGCGCCAGCACCAGCGCGCGCGATTGCTTGGAAACGCTGGCGCCGGTCGATTTGTAGAGCATCGACGGCGAGGGGTCGGCCCACAGCCAGACCGTATGGGCGGCTTCCCATTCGCGGTCGCGCACATAGGTGTGGTCGTCGCGGGCCGAGCGGCGCCAGTCGATGCGCGAGGAATCTCCCTCGACATAGGGCCGGAACTGCCAGAAATTTTCACCGATGCCGCGCTTGCGGCGGCCATGCCAGCCGGCGATCACGGTGTTGACGATGCGGCGCGCCTCGACCAGCAGGTCTGGCACAAGCGAGGCTCGCAACCGGCCACGGGCGAGCGCGTCGCGCGTCGCTGCCGGAGCCTGGACCTCGCCGATGCGCGGCATCAAATTCCTTTCACGAGTTTCGCCACCACGTCACGCACGCCGGTGCCTTCGGCGCGGGCGGCGAAGGTCAGCGCCATACGATGCTGCAGCACCGGCTCGGCCAGCGCACGGACGTCGTCAACCGAGGGCGCCAGCCGTCCGTCGTAAAGCGCGCGCGCCCTTGTGCACAGCATCAGCGCCTGGCTGGCGCGCGGGCCGGGACCCCAGGCGACGTTCTTGTCGGTCTCGGCATTGCCTTGGCCGGGACGCGCCGAGCGCACCAGCGTCAGGATCGCCTCGACGACGCTTTCAGGCACCGGCATGCGGCGGATCAGCGTCTGGATCTCCTTCAGCCGCACCGGCTGCAGCACGTTTTGCGCTTTCGCGTCCTCGATGCCGGTGGTTTCCAGAAGGATGCGGCGCTCTGCCTCGATCTCGGGATAGAGGATATCCACCTGCATCAGGAAGCGGTCAAGCTGGGCCTCGGGCAACGGATAGGTGCCTTCCTGCTCCAGCGGGTTTTGGGTTGCCAGCACGTGGAAGGGCGCCGGCAGGTCATGGCGGGCGCCGGCAATGGTGACGTGGTATTCCTGCATGGCCTGCAGCAGCGCCGACTGGGTACGCGGCGACGCGCGGTTGATCTCGTCGGCCATCAGCAACTGGGCGAAGATCGGCCCGGAGATGAAGCGGAAGGAGCGTTTGCCGGTTTCGTCCTGCTCCATCACTTCGGAGCCGAGGATATCGGACGGCATCAGGTCCGGCGTGAACTGGATGCGACGCGAATCGAGGCCGAGCACGATGCCAAGTGTTTCGACCAGCTTGGTCTTGGCGAGGCCCGGCACGCCGACCAAAAGCGCATGGCCACCGGCCAGCAGAGCCACCAGAGTACGCTCGACGACGCTTTCCTGTCCGAAGATGACCCGGCCGACCCCGTCGCGGATCCGGGAGATGTCGGCAAGCGCCTTTTCGGCCTCGGCGATCATGTCCTTTTCGCTGATCGGGCTTTCCTTGACCATCACGCTCATGCCGCATCGATCCTTGTGGTTGGAATACCATGGCTGGAACAACGGCTGCACCATACCATAAGTTGCCGCGATTCGGCCTCGCGTGGCGCCTATGTCGAAACTTAAATCACAGACTTAGGCTGACAAGCGCAACAACAGTGACTATTTCGTGACCATGACGGGACCCTTGGGACATCGTGAAGAAAGCCTGACGGATGCCACCGAGGCGCGTGGCCTCGAGGCGCTCATCTCGCGCGCCGCCCGTGCCGGCAAGGGGGCGGCACCCGTCGAACGCTGGAATCCCGACTTCTGCGGCGATCTGGACATGGAGATCAAGTCCGACGGCACCTGGTTCTATCTGGGCACGCCGATCGGGCGCATGCCGCTGGTGCAGCTTTTCTCCTCGGTGCTGCGCAAGGACGCCGATGGCAGGACCTATCTGGTGACACCGGTGGAAAAGGTCGGCATCCGCGTTGCCGATGCGCCGTTCATCGCGGTCGAAATGGACGTTTCGGGTAGCGGCGAAGCGCAGACCATCACCTTCCGCACCAATGTCGGCGATGTCGTCGAGGCCGGGCCGGAACGGCCGCTGCGCTTCGTCGACGAGAACGAGACCGGCGGATTGAAGCCCTATGTGCTGGTGCGGGGCCGTCTGGAGGCGCTGGTGGCGCGGCCGGTTATGTATGAGCTGGTCGGGCATGGCGAGGAGGTCGAGATCGGCGGCGAGACGATGTTCGCGGTGCGCTCCAAGGGCGCCGTGTTCCCGATCATGCCGGCGGACCAGTTGAAGCGGCTGAGCGCGTGATGGACCAGGTGACGCCGGCGCCGTTTTCATCCGCGGATTTTCGCGCGCGTTTTGCCGTGCAGCCGGATGCGCATGCCGGCGACGATTATGGCGATCATCGCTTCAACCCCGGCCATCCGCGCCTCAACCAGGGCAAGGCGCTGCGCAATGCCGCGGTGCTGATCCCGGTGGTCGATCATGAGGGCGATGCGACGGTTCTCCTGACCAAACGGGCCGAAAAGCTGCGCAGCCATTCGGGGCAGGTGGCATTTCCCGGCGGCACCATCGATCCGACCGATCCGAGCCCTGAGGCGGCGGCGCTGCGCGAGACTTTCGAGGAGATCGGGCTTGGCCGAGACCGCATCGAGATCATTGGCCGCATGCCCGACTATGTCGCCGGCAGCGGCTACCGCATCGCGCCGGTGCTGGGCATCGTGCGGCCCGGTTTCCAACTGACGCTCAACGCCGACGAGGTCGACGCCGCTTTCGAAGTGCCGCTGCGCTTCCTGATGGACCCGGCCAACCACAAGCGCGACAGCCGCATGTGGAACGATCTCGAATGGTTCTTCTACGACATGCCTTACGGCGAACGGCGCATCTGGGGCGTCACCGCCGGCATCATCCGTACCCTCTATGAAAGGCTTTATGCGTGAGTGTCTCGATCGCGGACAGGGCCGACTGGCTCGGCGACAAGCATCTGCAGCGCCTGCTGTTCGCACTGGCCGAAGGCGGTGAAGAGGCGCGAGTCGCCGGCGGCGCGGTGCGCAACACGCTGATGGGCCAGCCCGTCGCCGACATCGACATCGCCACCACCTGCCTGCCGCAGCAAACCCTCCGCCGCGCCGAAGCGGAAGGGTTCAAGGCGGTGCCAACCGGCATCGAACATGGGACAATCACCGTGGTTGCCGGCGGAAAACCTTATGAAATCACCACCTTGCGCGCCGATATCGAGACCGACGGGCGACGCGCGAAAGTGTCGTTCGGGCGCGACTGGAAGCTTGACGCCGAGCGGCGCGACTTCACCATCAATGCGCTCTATGCCGAGGCCGACGGCAGGGTTGTCGACCTGGTCGGCGGCATTGCCGACATCGAGGCACGCCGGCTGCGCTTCATCGGCGACCCGGAAGCGCGTATCCGCGAGGATTATCTGCGCATCCTGCGCTTCTTCCGCTTCTTCGCCTGGTACGGCGATGGACGGCCGGACGCCGAAGGGCTGAAAGCCTGCGCCCGGCTTAAGGAAGGGCTGGCCCAGCTTTCGGCCGAGCGCATCTGGTCGGAACTGAAGAAGCTCTTGTCGGCGCCCGATCCGTCACGGGCGCTGCTCTGGATGCGGCAGGCAGGCGTCTTGACCGCAGCGCTGCCGGAAAGCGAGAAATGGGGCATCGATGCCATCCATGGGTTGGCCAAGGCCGGGAAGGATCTGGGCTGGGCACCCGACCCGCTGCTCAGACTGGAAGCGATCGTGCCGCCCGATGCCGCTCGCATGAAGACGCTCGCCGAGCGGCTCAAACTCTCGACCGCCGAAGCGGATCGCCTGCGCCACTGGGCGCTTGCCACCGCCGTCGAGCCGAAGACGACCGAGGGCGAACTGGCGAAAAGGCTCTATCGCGGCGACCGGCAGGGGTTTGTCGACCGGCTGCGGCTGTCGCTTGCGGCAGCCAGAGTGCGCGCCGTCGAGGACAATGAGGCGCTGCTCGAAGCCGGTGGCTTTTCGCGCCAGCTTGCCTTCGCCACCAAATGGGAAAAGCCGTTGTTTCCGCTGAAAGGTGCCGATCTCACAGCGCTCGGCGCAACTCCAGGACCGAAACTCGGCGAAATCCTCAGGAATCTCGAGGCGGAATGGGTCGAAGCCGGGTTTACCCCTGATCGCGACGCGCTCCTCAAGCGCGCCGCCGAAGCTTTGAACGCCGGGTAGATCAGGCCGCGTCGCGGCTCTTTTCGATGCGCGAGCGGATCGCCTCGATCATCGTCTCGCGGATGACCGTCTCACCATGCGTCTCGCGCATGTGCTCGACGGCACGGCGCATGACCTCGGCCTCCTCGTCGGCACGCGTGTGCCAGTCACAGCCGGGCACGAGCGACCCGCAGTGAAATTCCTTCATGAGATTTCTCCTTTTCCTCCGTGAAGCCTGGTCGAGGCTCCGGTACTTTTTTTGGCTCATGGTCCGGTTCCAGGGTTTAATCCGCGGACCGCGAGCGGGTGAGAAGCATAACACAGATGGGGCGGCATTGGTTGCGGTCAACGGCAAACAGGCGGAGCAGCGCTGCTCCACCCTCTTAACACTATCCCGAAACAGGACCGGACATCGTCTCATCCTGCTCTGGCGGGCAAGCCATCATTTTGCGGCCTTGACGGCCTCGGCGACCTTGTTCTTGCCCTTCATATCCCATGAGACACGGACTTTTTCACCGACCTGCAGGCCAGGATCCTTGAAGGTCTTGGGAAGCGTAAAAGACGATCCATCGTCGAGGACCAGACTCATGGCCGTTGCGTCAAAGGTCTTGATCGTTCCGGTGGTGTGCTTGACGGCGGCGAATGCCACCGAACCGGAAGCGAGAAGGGCAGCGGCGGCCGCCGAAACAATGATCTTGCGCATTGCGAAGTACTCCTGGAAGTAGGGCATCCCTCTCAATGAGGTGCCCCGCGTCGTCTGGGCCGTCCGGTCGCGTCGGGTCGCGGCTCGCTTTGTCTGACGCAATTCCGGTCGGAAAGCCGTTTCGCACTTTCCTGGAATTGCGCGCAGGCGAACCGCCGGCGCTTCCCGACCCGGCCCCACAAATAGGCCAGTCTTTTCAACGGCCTATTAGACGAAAAAGAAATTTTGCGCCGCACCGTGTGCCACATTCCATGCCCATTTCGAGCGAATGGGACATCAATGCGACTCACGCCGCGCTCACCATTTTGTTACGGCCAGCGAACCTCGGGCGGCAGGCTGGAGAGAATGGACGCGACATTGCCGCCGGTCTTCAGTCCGAAGATGGTGCCGCGATCGTGAAGCAGATTGAATTCGACATAGCGGCCGCGGCGGATGAGCTGTTCGTCACGGTCGCCATCGGTCCAGTTCTCGTTGAAGTTGGCGCGCACGAGGTGACCGTAGACGACGAGAAAGGAGCGGCCGACATCCTGGACGAAGTTGAAATCGGCATTCCAGCCGCCTTTGTCCTCGCCCGAATGCAGCCAGTCGAAAAAGATGCCGCCGGTGCCGCGCGGCTCGTTGCGGTGCGACAGATAGAAGTACTCGTCGCACCAGGCCTTGAATTTCGGGTAATCGGCGACCGCGGCATTCTTCTCGCAAGCGAATTGCATGGCGCGATGGAAGGCGAGAGTATCAGGGTCGTCCTGGGTGCGGCGGCGATCGAGCACCGGTGTCAGATCGGCGCCGCCGCCGAACCATTGGCGCGATGTTACCACCATGCGCGTGTTCATGTGCACGGCCGGAACGTTGGGATTCCACGGGTGCGCGATCAGCGAAATGCCGGATGCCCAGAAGCGCGGGTCTTCCTCGGCGCCGGGCATCTGCTTCCTGAATTCGGGCGAGAACTCGCCATGGACGGTCGAAGTGTGGACGCCGACCTTTTCGAAGACGCGGCCGTGCATCATCGACATGGTACCGCCGCCGCCACGGCCCTCGTCGCGTTCCCACGGCGTCTTTTCGAAACGGCCCGGTGACCACGAGGCCAGCGGCCCGCCAAGGTCCTGCTCGATCTGCTCGAAAGTGGCGCAGATGCGTTCGCGCAGCGCCTCGAACCACAGCCGTGCCTTCATCTTCTTCTGTTCGATGTCGGCGGGCAGGCCTGTCGGTATTTCTGGTCGTTCCAAGTGCCGTCTCCGGTTGGGGCGGCGAGTCCCACAAATGACTCGTCTTTTGCCGGCGCGATCCCTAATCTCTTAAGGGCAAGGGTCAAGTCACTTTGGTTTTGCGCATGATCCTTTCCGAAACTCGATTCCGATTTCGGGTCATGCGCCAGGTGCAAGGAGCTGTTTCGTGCGCACCCCGGCAAGACCGCCGCTGGATGGCCTGAAGAGAAGGCTCGACCAAAGCCGTGCCGAGCGCGTGCGTATGCCGCGCGATGGTTTCCTGCGAGAGACCTTCGTGCTGCCGCGCTCCGATGCGCGGCTCAAGGCCAAGGAATGGTTCGAGCGCTTTCCCAAGCAGGCCTACTGGACCGAGATCGAAAGCTGGTTCGAGCGGCCGGGCGACCTGATCGAGTTCACCATCAGGCGGTTGCCAGCGGCTGACTAGGATGTCCTTGAGAGAGGCGGAGCAACCAGCCTTCTTGCCCCTGTCCCCTCGCGCGCCAGCCGGTCGCCCTTGTTGCGCAACGGGCATTTGTCGATGGACATGCAGCCGCAGCCGATGCAGTCGGTCAGCCCGTCGCGCAGTTTCTTCAACTGGGCGATCTTGTGGTCGAGCCCGTCGCGCCAGGCGGTCGACAAAAGGTTCCAGTCGTCGCGCGTCGGCGTGCGGCCTTCGGGCAGTGATTCAAGTGCGGCACCGATTTCGGCCAGCGAGATGCCGACCTCCTGTGCAACCTTGATGATCGCCACGCGCCGCAGCACATCGCGGCCGTAGCGGCGCTGGTTGCCCGACGTGCGATGGCTGCGGATCAGGCCGCGGGCCTCGTAGAAATGCAGCGCCGACACCGCCACCCCGCTGCGCATGGCCACCTGGCCGACCGTCAATTCCGTTATAGGCGCCATGTCTGATTTTCCGCCCCGATTTTTCCGCTTGACCTAAAGTTAAGTTGAGCTTGTAGCGAAGAAACCCTGGATGTGCAAACGAAGGAGAAGGCGATGTGCGCCTGGGTCAAGATGACGGGAGACGGACTGCCATTATCCGAGTTGCCGGACGGCTTCGCCCGCCACCATGGCGACGGAGAGCGCGACGTTGATGCTGCGCGCCGTACCCTGCATCGGGATGGTCAGCCGCGTATCAGCCGCCTGATGGACAGGATCCGGCACGCCTGCGGATTCCCGGCCAAACAGGAGTATGTCGCCTTCGGCGAAGATGAAGCTGGTGTAGGCCGTCGTGGCTTTGGTCGACAGCAGCACCAGCCGGCGCGAACCAGCCTTGCGCCATTCCTCGAAGGCATGCCAGTCGACATGCCGGGGCAGCCATTTCGAGGTAGTCCATGCCGGCTCGCTTGAGCGCTTTGTCGGAGAGCGGAAATCCGGCCGGTTCGATGATGTCGACGCCAAGTCCGAGGCACGCGGCGAAGCGCAGGATTGTCCCGGTGTTGCCGGCAATGTCAGGCTGGTAGAGCGCGATGCGGAGACGACAGTTCATTTCCGCGTCCTTCTAATAAGTGGCGGATCGGCCACAGCGGCTTGGCGGTTTTGGAAATTGCTGGACCTGCGGGTGGCCATTTTCTGCGAGGTCGGGTATACAGCCAGGATTGTCAACCCGAACCGATGGAGGGGTAATTCATGATGATCATGCACATCCAGCGCCCCTCTCGTGGGCTTACCTGCCTGCCGGCGGTTTCGGTACGACGATTCTCCTGACTCTCTAAGACTTGATCGCACCGATTCCCGCCGAAACGATTTTTCGGCTCTCGAAGGAATCCTGCGATGTTTTTCAAAAAGTCAAAAGGGCTGAACACCCCAGCTGAACCTGTCCGGACCGATGCTTGTCATGTCCAGACCGACGCAAAGCATGCCTCCGGCCGAATGCCGGCGGACGATATTGCTTCGCCTTTTTATCTCGATTTTCACACGGAGGACGGACCGATGTTCGATCCCTATAGAATACCTGGCTCGAGGAGCCTGCATATCCATCGACTGCCGACCTGGGCGCTGCTGATCGGCGACACCTATTCGTCGGCGGTGCACGCCGAGGTTCGCCGCCGGCCGCATCGCGGCATGCTGCCGGATGTCGATTTTTCGCGCGCGGTTCCCGATCTGAGCCGGCCTTCGCTGGTGCGCCGGATCATCCGGCTGATCCGGCCGGGCGCGAAAAACCGGGCTGGCGGCACCGTGTCGTCAGGATCGTCTGGCGCAGCTGTCGGCGAAAAGCCCGCGAGCCCCTATATTGCGCGAAGCAGGGCCGACGGTCCGGGTGATTCCAGACCGTCGGCCCTTGACGCCATGGGTTCCGCGGATTTCGTACGCTCACGTGCCGCGTAAGCGGCACACACATTTCACAGGCATAACCTATGTTGTTGTTTAGCTGGTTTGAAAAAAGGCTCGATCCGTTCCCCGCAGCGGAACCGGTCGAGCCGCCCAAGACGCTGGTTGCCTTCTGCCTGCATTATACGCGCGGCGCATGGCCATATATCCTTTTCGACGCGGTGCTGGTGACGGCCATCGCGATCGCGGAAGTATGGATGTTCGGCTTTCTCGGCCGCATCGTCGACTGGCTGTCGGGGCAGAATCGCGAAACCTTCCTGCAGACGGAAGCCTGGAAGCTCGCCGGCATGGCCTTCATCGTGCTGTTCGCGCTGCCGGGCACGGTATGGCTGCATTCGTTTCTCAACCAGCAGACGCTGATGGGCAATTATCCCATGCGCATCCGCTGGCAGGTGCACCGCTATCTGCTCAAGCAGTCGATGAGTTTCTACCAGGACGAGTTCGCCGGCCGCATCGCGACAAAGCTGATGCAGACGGCTCTCGCCGTGCGCGAATGCGTCATCAAGGTGATCGACGTCCTGAACTACGTTATCGTCTATTTCCTCGGCATGCTGCTCATCGTCGGCTCGGCCGACTGGCGGCTGGCCGCGCCGCTCGGCGTCTGGCTGGTCGGCTATATCCTTTTGCTGCGCTACTTCATCCCGCGGTTGGGCAAGGTCGGCGAGGAGCAGGCCAATGCGCGCTCGATCATGACCGGCCGGGTCGTCGATAGCTACTCCAACATCCAGACGGTCAAGCTGTTCAGCCATGCACGCCGCGAAGCGTCATTCGCCAAAGACGGCATGTCCGGCTTTCTCGAAACGGTCTACCGGTCGATGCGGCTGGTGACAGTGCTTTTTGGCTCGCTTTACATCCTGAATGCATTGCTCTTGTTCTCCGTCACCGCGATGGCGTTGTGGCTGTGGCTGGGGCAAGCAGTGACGATCGGCGCGGTCGCCGTGGTCATCGGCCTTGTGCTCAGGATGTGGGGCATGTCGCAATGGATCATGTGGGAAATGTCGGGCCTGTTCGAGAACATCGGCACGGTGCAGGACGGCATCGCCTCGATCTCGCTGCCGCGTCTTGTCGAGGACAGGCCGGACGCGAAGGAGATCAGCGTTTCCAGGGGTGAAATCCGCTTCGAGGACATCCGCTTCCACTACGGCAAGCAGAAGGGTGTGATCGAAGGCTTGTCGCTGGCGGTGAAGCCGGGCGAAAAGGTCGGCATCGTAGGCCGCTCCGGCGCCGGCAAGTCGACGCTGGTCAACCTGTTGCTGCGCTTCTACGACCTCGAAGCCGGGCAGATATTGATCGACGGCCAGGAGATCGCCGGTGTGAAGCAGGATTCGCTGCGTGCGCAGATCGGCATGGTCACGCAGGACACCTCGCTGCTGCATCGTTCGGTGCGCGAGAACATCCTCTATGGCCGGCCCGATGCCACCGACGAGATGCTTGTCGAGGCGGCGCGGCGCGCCGAGGCGCTGGACTTCATATCAGGGCTTTCGGATGCCGGTGGCCGGAAGGGCTTCGATGCCCATGTCGGCGACCGCGGCGTCAAATTGTCCGGCGGCCAGCGTCAACGCATCGCCATTGCTCGCGTTATGTTGAAGGATGCGCCAATACTTATCCTTGACGAAGCGACCTCGGCGCTTGATTCCGAAGCCGAGGCGGCGATCCAGGAGAACCTCTACAAGCTCATGCAAGGTAAGACCGTCATCGCCATCGCGCACCGACTGTCGACCATCGCGGCGATGGACAGGCTGGTGGTGATGGACAAAGGCCGTGTCATCGAGGAAGGTTCGCACGAGGAACTCGTCGCCCGCGGCGGGCTCTACGCGCAGCTCTGGCAGCGCCAGTCGGGCGGGTTCCTGCTTGAGGGCGGTCCCGCCGACCCCGCCAACGATGCACTTGCAAAGGGGCAAGCCGCAGAATGATGGCCGCCTCGGCTTCGGAATCAAGCGCCGAGGTC
>NZ_RZQY01000012.1:0-26433 GCF_003998575.1 Mesorhizobium sp. M7A.F.Ca.CA.001.10.2.1
TCCAAATACCAGCAGGACAACGGGCTTTCGGACCGCGACGTGATGCCGGGCACCGCGCGCGCGGCGCTGGAAGAACGCATGCTGGCCTTTGCTTCCGAACGGCGCCTTGCCCACACCAGCGGCCTGCAAGGCGGCGCCACTTTCGAGCGGCAGCTGGCCGACGGCCGCTGGCTGCAGGTCAACGAACTGAAGACCCGGGACGGCGGCATCGTCTCGGTCGGCTCCGACATCACCCAGATCAAGCTGCACCAGGAGAAGCTGGTCGACAGCGAGCGGCGGCTGATGGCAACGATCCATGATCTCAGCCTGGCGCGGCGGGCCGAGGAGGAGCGTTCGCGCGAACTGGTCGACCTCAACCGCAAATACATGAAGGAAACCGAACGGGCCGAAGCGGCGAACCGGGCCAAATCCGAATTCCTGGCCAACATGTCGCATGAGTTGCGCACGCCGCTGAACGCGATCATCGGCTTCTCCGAACTGATGGAGCAAGGGCTGTTCGGCCCACTCGGATCGGAGCGCTACGAGGAATATGCCACCGACATCAACAGCAGCGGCAAATATCTGCTGGGCGTCATCAACGATATTCTCGACATGTCCAAGATCGAGGCTGGCCAGTTCTCTCTGGACCGGGAAGAAATCGACCTCGGCCCGCTGATCAGCGAAACCGTACGCGTCGTTTCGCTGCAGGCGGCGCAAAAGGCCATCACCGTGGAAACGCGCATTGCCGATGCGCTGACGCTGGTCGCCGATCGCCGTGCGATCAAGCAGATCGTCATCAACCTTTTGTCCAATGCGGTGAAGTTCACCGGCCAGGGCGGCCACATATCGGTCAGGGCCCGCAACACATCCGGTGCGCTGGTGCTGACGATCGAGGACAATGGCTGCGGCATCCCCAAGGAGGCGCTCGGCAAGCTCGGACGGCCCTTCGAGCAGGTGCAGAACCAGTTCTCCAAGAGCCATGCCGGGTCTGGCCTTGGCCTTGCCATCTCACGTTCGCTGGCCGAGCTTCAGGGCGGCGCGCTGAAGATCCGGTCGAGCGAAGGTGTCGGCACGATCGTGTCGGTGCGCATTCCGGTGAAGAGGGCCGTGCTGGCGATCAAGGTTGCAGCGTGAGATTTTCCGCCGGCTCTATCTCTTTGCTTGAGCATCGGATTTCCCCAAACAGGGTCTCATTTTTGTCCGATACTCCGAACGACCGCTTCACGGTCATCCCGTACGAAGCAAAAGATCGAAATCCTTCCTGACCTTCTGCGACGTCTCCTTGAGGTGTGCTTCCAGCACACCGAAATCCGGCAGGTCGGTCACCGCCAGAAGCAGATCCGAAAGCCCCGGCGGAACGTCGTCGCGCTCGAAGGCTCCCGTGAGGCACAACCGCGTCATCTGGGTCAGCGCCAGATAGAGCGCGTAGGCATCGCCAAGCTCCTGCCTCACCCCGGCAGCCGCGAAGCCCGGTGCCAGGCGCGACAGGATCTCGGCGGTGCCGGTGGCGCGGCGCCCGGTCTCGACTTGCCCGGTAATGACGGCCACCTGGGCGATGAATTCGAGATCGATGAGGCCGCCGGGAATAAGCTTGATGTCCCAGAGATCGCGCGGCGGCTTTTCCTTCTCGATCATGGCCCGCATGTCCGCAGCCTCGGCCATCACCTTTGCAGCATCGCGCGGCTGGCCAAGTACAGCCGCTACTTCCGCTTCAACCTCGCCGCACAGGCTAGCGTCACCGGCTATGGCGCGCGCGCGGGCCAGCGCCATGTGCTCCCAGGTCCAGGCTTCCTGGCGCTGGTATTTCTTGAAGGCATCGATATGGGTGGCCACCGGTCCCTTGTTGCCGGACGGCCGCAGGCGCAGGTCGAGTTCGTAGAGCACCCCCTCCGCCGTCGGCGCGGACACCGCCGCGATCAGCCTTTGCGTCATGCGGGTGTAGTAATGCGAAGGTGCCAGCGGCTTGTCGCCATCGGACTCTTCGGCATCCGACGCGTGGTCGTAGAGCAGGATCAGGTCGACATCCGATCCGGCGGTCAGCTCGCGGCTGCCAAGCTTGCCCATACCGAGCAGCGCAACCACGCCGCCGGCAATGGTGCCGTGGCGTGCCGCGAATTCGGCCGT
The DNA here is from genome assembly GCF_003998575.1 of Mesorhizobium sp. M7A.F.Ca.CA.001.10.2.1. Taxonomy (NCBI): domain Bacteria; kingdom Pseudomonadati; phylum Pseudomonadota; class Alphaproteobacteria; order Hyphomicrobiales; family Phyllobacteriaceae; genus Mesorhizobium; species Mesorhizobium sp. M7A.F.Ca.CA.001.10.2.1. The sequence continues at coordinate 2,104 of NZ_RZQY01000012.1, forward strand.
CACCGCCTGCAACGCAGCCTCGATGGTGAGATCCGCCAGATCGGAAAAGGCGCGGCCGGCCCGCGCCGGATCGATCGAGCCGGCGAGCAGCCGGACACCGATCAGGAATTTCTGCTCGGAGGCAAAAATGCGCAGCCGGTCGAGCACATCCTCGTAAAGCCGGTCGCCCTCGACGAAGGCGGAAAGCCGCGCCGACAGATAGGCGCGGTCGGGTAATTCGGTGAGCATGGCCGGGTCGAGCAAACCATCGAAGACATGCGGCCTGCGGGTGATGATCGCCGCCAGCCGGGGGGCGGCCCCCATGATCGTCGCCAGAAGCTTCAGCAGGGCAGGATTGGACTGCAGCAGGGAGAACAGCTGGATGCCAGCCGGCAGGCCGGCGAGAAACTCGTCGAAGCGCATCAGAGCTTCGTCGGCCCGGCGCGTCTGGCCGAAGGCGCGCAGCAGCGCCGGCGTCAGTTCCGTCAGCCGCTCGCGTGCCTCCGCCGACTGGGTGAGGCGATAGCGGCCGAAATGCCAGCCACGGATGACGCGGCAGATGTCGCTTGGCCGCTGAAAACCGAGCCCGTGCAAGGTCTGCAGCGTATCGGGATCGTCCACATCGCCGGTGAAGACCAGGTTGCCGATGCCGGTCGACAGTTCGGGTGCTGTTTCGAACAGTGCCGCGTAGTGACGTTCGACCTGCTGCAGCGAGGCACGGAACGCTTGAGAAAAGGCAGAAGCATCGGCAAAGCCGAGCATGCGTGCGATACGCTCCAAGCCTTCATCATCTTCCGGCAGCGTGTGCGTCTGCTCGTCGGCAACCATCTGCACGGCATGTTCGACGCGTCGCAGGAACCAGTACTGGCGGGCAAGCGCATCGCGCGCCTCGGCGGTGATCCAGCCGCCGGTCGCAAGCTCGCCGAGCATCGGCACGGTCTCGCGGCCACGCAGTTCAGGGAAGCGTCCGCCGGCGATGAGCTGCTGGGTCTGGACGAAGAACTCGATCTCTCGAATGCCGCCGCGGCCAAGCTTGACGTTGTGGCCCTTGACCGCAATCTCGCCATGGCCCTTGTGGGCGTGGATCTGGCGCTTGATCGAATGGACGTCGGCAATCGCCGCGTAGTCCATGTATTTGCGCCAGATATAGGGCTGCAACTCCTTGAGGAAGGCCGCACCCGCGGCCAGATCGCCCGCCACCGGGCGTGCCTTGATCATCGCGGCGCGCTCCCAGTTCTGGCCGCGCGCCTCGTAGTAGCGCAGTGCCGCCTCGACCGGGATCGCCAGCGGTGTCGAACCGGGGTCTGGGCGCAGTCTCAGATCGGTGCGGAAGACATAACCGTGTTCGGTGCGGTCCTGCAGGATGCGCACCAGGCGGCGCGTCAGCCTCGAAAACAACTCGGTGGCGTCGAGCGGATCGACGACGGCGGGCGCTTCCGGATCGAAGAAAACCACCAGATCGATGTCGGAGGAAAAATTCAGCTCATGCGCGCCGAGCTTGCCCATGCCGAGCAGGATCCAGCCCGACTGTTTCGACGGATTGCCGACATCCGGCAGTTTGAGTTTGCCCTCGCTATGCGCGTCGCGCAGCAGGAAGTCGACGGCGGCGCGGGTGCAGGCGTCTGCGAGGTCGCTCAACCGCCGGACCGTCAGCGCCGTTTCGGCCTCGCCGGCAAGATCGGCCAGCGCGATGAGGAAATGCGCCTCCGCCTTCCACTGGCGCAGCTCCATCATCAAGCCGGATTCCGAGACTGCTTCGGCTAGATGCACCTGGTCGATGGCGGCGCCGATCACCTTCAGTCGAGCCTCGATCGTCTGCTCGAACAGCCCGTCCAGGATTTGCGGCCGGCGACGTGCGGTATCGCGCAGGAACGGCGACAGATCGAAGACGGCAGCAAGGAAATCCTGGCCCTCGCCCTTGCCGGCCAGGAACTTGGCCAGCCGCGTCAGTCCTTCTTCGCGCGCCGCGGAAGCGATCTCGGCCAGTTCCAGCCGCGCACGGTCTTCGTCCAGCGGAGCCAGGCTGGTCGCCGGCTTCAGCAGCCAATCTTTCGCCCTCGCAGCCGTGCTCATCAGTGATCCTCCCGTGCTGGGAAACTCATGACCACGGATAATCCGGGATTGCCAGGCAAGAGTTCAAGCCGGCCATTGTGGAACGTCATGACCGCCTTGGCGAGGCTGAGGCCAAGACCGGAACCCGGCTGCGAACGGCTCTTCTCCAGCCGCACGAAACGTTCCGTGGCCCGCGCCCGGTCGCCATCGTCGGGAATGCCGTGTCCATTGTCGGCAACAGACAGGCGAACGTCCGTACCGGCTCGCTCGAGCGTGACGCGCACCGCCGGCTGGGCATTGGCACCGGTCGAATATTTGATGGCGTTGTCGACGATGTTCGACAGCGCCTGACCGATCAGTTCGCGGTTGCCGTTGACGGACACCGCCTCGGGCGCGTCTGCTTCCAGCGACACGCCTGCCTCTTCCGCCACCGGCTCGTAGAGTTCGACGACATCGCGCACGGCCTCCGCCAGATCGACGCGGTTGGTGTTCTCCGAGGAGTAGCCAGCTTCCAGCCGGGAAATCATCAGGATGGCGTTGAAGGTTTTTATCAACTGGTCCGACTCGGCAATGGTGCCTTCCAGTGCCCGCCGGTAGTCGGTGGGCTTTTGCTTGCCCGAAAGCGTCGCTTCGGCCCGGTTGCGGAGCCGGGTCAGCGGCGTCTTCAGATCATGCGCGATGTTGTCGGAAACCTGCTTCAAGCCTTCATTGAGCGTGGCGATCCTGGCCAGCATGGCATTGAGATTTTCGGAGAGCCGGTCGAACTCATCGCCAACCCCCGTCACCGGCAGCCTGCCCGACAGATCCCCGCCCATGATGCGACGGCTGGCTTCCGACACGCTGTCGATGCGCTTCAGCGCGGCGCGACCGACAAAAAACCAGATCAGCAATCCGCCCAGCCCCATCATGCCGAGCGCCAGCATCAGCGCACGGCGGATGACCGCACGAAACCGCTCCGGCTCGCCAAGGTCGCGGCCGACCAGCATGATCATCTGGTTCGGCAGCCGCAGCACCAGCGCAATGGCGTTGTGGCCCTTTTCGCCCTGCGCCTGCGCATCGTTCTGCTCGGATTGGGTGGTGGTGCCCTGCTCGGCGGGAAGGTTGCGCAGGCGCTCGAGCTCTCCCTCGCCAAAACGCTGATAAGAGAACGGACTGCTGGTCCAGCCTTCGGTTTCGAGAACGCCCGGCTCCAGGCTCTGCACATTGCCGGTCAGGATCTGTCCGTTGGCGTCGGCGATCAGATAGAGGTTGGCGCCGGGCTGGCGCGAGCGGGCCTCGACTACACGGACCAACACCGGCAGACCGCCGCGTTGATAGGCGCGAGCCAGACCGAGCACCTCGTCATTGATGGTGTCCTGTGTCTGCCCGGTCAGCATGCGCGCCGACAACGAGGTCATATAGAAGACGAGCGCCACCGCGCAGAGCGCGAAGAGCAGGAGGTAGAGCGCCGAAAGCCGCGCTGCCGTTGTCTTCATGATGGCTGGCACGGAAAGAGCCATGCCGCAGCTAGCCGCTCTTCAGCATATAGCCGGCGCCGCGAACCGTATGCAGGATGGGCTTGTCGAAGCCCTTCTCGATCTTGCCGCGCAGCCGGGAGACATGGACGTCAATGACATTGGTCTGCGGATCGAAATGGTAGTCCCAGACATTTTCCAGCAGCATGGTGCGCGTTACCACCTGGCCGGCATGCCGCATCAGATATTCGAGCAATCGGAATTCACGCGGCTGCAGCGTTATCTCGCGTGACGCACGGCGGACCGAATGCGACAGCCTGTCGAGTTCGAGATCGCCGACGCGGTAGACGGTTTCGGCTTCCTTGGCGCTGGCGCGCCGGTTCAGAACCTCGACGCGGGCGAGAAGCTCGGAGAAGGCATAGGGCTTTGTCAGGTAATCGTCGCCGCCGGCGCGCAGACCCGTGACCCGGTCATCGACCTCGCCGAGCGCCGAGAGGATCAGCACCGGCGTTGTGTTGCCCCTGGACCGGAGACCGGCAATGACCGACAGGCCGTCGCGACGCGGCATCATCCTGTCGATCACCATCACGTCGTAGTCGCCGGCGTCGGCGAGCGCAAAGCCGGTTTCGCCGTCACCGGCGACATGAGCAGTGTGACCGGCCTCGGCAAAGGCTTTCTGCAAGTAGTCCGCAGCCTCGCGATCGTCTTCTATGACGAGAATCTTCATAGGGCTGTTATACGCGATTTCGCCGGAAGGTTGAGTGGCAGACATCTGCATTGTGGCCTTTGCCAAAGCGCACCGCGATCAAGATTGCCCGAAGCCGTGCGAGATAAAGCTGCTCGCTGCCGATGTCATTTTGCGTCGGATCGCGGAAGCGCTTTTGAAAGTGTGCGGCAGCGGACGATGGGAAGCCCGCTGCCGCCGGGGGAAGGCGCGATGACTGACTAACGCGCGCTCCTCCATGCTTTCCCGTACGGCGGCTCGGGGGTGTTGAAACTGCCGCACTGGAAAAGCCCAACCTGCCGCCGAAACGCCCTCACCCACCCTGGAAAGGCCGAGAGAACGCTCCGGGGCTGACCTCAGCCCTTGGCGACGGGCAGCGCGACGAAACGATTGGTGTCGTCGCGGGTGATCTGCATCAGCACTGCCTTGCGGCCGGATTTGACTGCATCGGTCATCGCCTTGGTGACGTCGTCGGTGCCGTTCACTTCGGTCGAATTGACCGATGTGATGACGTCGCCTGGCTGGATACCGCGATCGGCGGCATCGCTGTCGGGATCGACATCGGTCACCACCAGTCCCTTGCCGTTTTCAGACTTGGTAACGGTCAGGCCGAGATCAGCCAGCGTGTCGGGCTTGGCCGGGGCGGCGGGCTGCTGCTGGTCGACAGAGGCCTGCTTGTCGCTCGAGGGCAGTTTGCCGAGATCGACCTTGACCGTCTGGCTCTTGCCGTCGCGCCACACGGTGACGTCGACCGACTTGCCAGGCGAATAGGCGCCGATCAGCCGGGCCAGTTCCTTCGGCGAAGCGACATCTTTTCCGTCGACCTGGGTGATCACGTCACCGGCCGTGATGCCCGCCTTCTTGCCGGGACCATCATCCTGGGCACTGGAAACCAGTGCGCCGTTGTTGGACTTCAGACCAAGCGACTCAGCGATGTCGGAGGTGACCGGCTGGATTTCCACACCGAGCCAGCCGCGCTGCACGGAGCCGCTCTTCATCAGGTCCTGAACGACCTGCTTGGCGGTCGAAGCGGGAATGTCGAAGGCGATGCCGACGCTGCCGCCGGATGGCGAGAAGATCGCGGTGTTGATGCCGACGACCTGGCCGTTGAGGTTGAAGGTCGGACCGCCAGAATTGCCGCGGTTGACCGATGCGTCGATCTGGATGAAGTCGTCATAAGGGCCAGCGCCGATGTCACGGCCGCGGGCGGAGACGATGCCGGCGGTGACGGTTCCACCAAGGCCGAACGGATTGCCGACGGCCACCACCCAGTCGCCGACGCGAACCTTGGAGTCATCGGCGAAGTCGACATAGGTAAACTTGCCGACGCCGTCGACCTTGAGCACGGCGAGATCGGTGCGCGGGTCGGTGCCGACCAGCTTGGCGTCGAGTTCCTTGCCGTCATGCATCACCACGGTGAAGGCCGAGCCTTCTGAAACAACGTGATTGTTGGTGACGAGATAGCCGTCATCCGAGATGAAGAAGCCCGAGCCCTGGGCAACCGGCCGCGGCTGATCGTTGTTGCGGTCGCGGTGGCTGAAGCGCCTGTTGCCGCCACCCTGGCCGTCCTGGTCACCAAAGCCACGGAATTCCTTGAAGAAGCGGCGTAGCTGTGGATTGTTGGGCAGGTTGTTCATGCCATCCTGGTCGTCGGACGGGTCGGAGCCATCATCGGCGGCCGGGCTGATCTTGGCCTTGACCTTGACACTGACAACGGCGGGAGAAACGCGCTCCACGACATCGGCGAAGCCCGGCACCTGCGGCGCCTCGACGCGTACGGCATCGGCCAGAACAGGGCTGGTTCCGCTGGTCAGCGCGCCAACCCCGATCGCACCGGCCACGGCGACAGATGCGACGGCAGCCATGAGACGCTTGCGGGTGACGGAATATGAATTGGGGGCAATATTCATGGATCTCTTATCCTCTTTCAACGGACGCTGCTTGGTCGGCATCCTCGGAAAGGAGAATTAGAGCGGCACACATTACAGCGCCATTTCCGACACATGAAACTTTGGTAATGTTTGGGAGTGACGGCGGACATCAGTCGCGGCGCAATATGGCGTCCAACGATGCCTGTTCTTCGGAGGACAGTGATTTTGTTGCCAGCACGCGGCGCGACCGCGCGGTCAGCACGATGAAAACGCCTCCCACCAGCAACAGCAGGACGGGCGTGCCCCACAGCAACGCATTGCGCAGGTCGAATCGCGGCTTCAGCAGCACGAACTCGCCATATCGCGAAACCACGTAGTCCATGACCTGCTGGTCGGTGTCGCCGGCGACGAGGCGCTGACGCACAAGGACGCGCAGGTCGCGGGCAAGGTCGGCATCGGATTCGTCGATCGACTGGTTCTGGCAGACCATGCAGCGCAAGCCTTCCGACAGCGCCCGCGCCCGCGCCTCCAGCGTCGGATCAGGCAGCACCTCGTCAGGCTTCACCGCCGAGGCCGTGCCGGCAAAGAACAGCGCCAGCAGCAGGACAATGGAGGTCAGAGAAAACCGCGCGTTCATGGCAGGGTCGCGGATGGCACCGCGCTCGCCTGCTTGCGCCGCCGCGACGGCGCGCCGACGCGCAGGCGCCGGTCCATCAGTGACATCGCCGCGCCCGCCATCATCATCAGGCCGCCGCCCCAGATCAACGTCACCAGCGGCTTCCACCACAAACGCACGACGACGGAACCGTCATTGCCCTCGTCGCCGAGCGAGATGTAGAGCTGCGAGAAACCAATCGTCCTGATGCCCGATTCCGTCGTCGTCATCTGCCGCACCGGATAAAACCGTTTGGCGGAGCTGATTTCGCCAACAGGGCTGCCGCTGACGCCGATCAGTTCGAAGCGGCCGAGATCCTCGCTGTAATTCGGTCCCTGGGCCGGATAAAGCCCGACGAAACGCAGCGTATGGCCGGACAGTTCGACGGTCTCACCGGCATGCATCGACAGGATCTTCTCGGTGCCGAAGCAAAGTGTGCCGACGATGCCGAGCGTGGTCAGGCCGAGGCCAAGGTGAGCGAAGGCGGTGCCGAAGACCGAGCGCGGCAGGCCGAGCAAGCGCCTGACCATGATCCCCGCTGCGACATTGCCGACCCCCGATTTGACGGCGAGATCGGTGAGCGCGCCAAGGATCAGCCAGACGGCAAGGCCAACGCCCAGAGCTGCGAACACCGAGGCGCCGTCGATGAACAAAGCGGTGACCAACGTCGCCAGCAGCGCCGCTGCAAATGCCACCATCAGGCGCTGCGCGACGGCGAAGACATCGCCGCGCTTCCAGGCCAGCAACGGCCCGAACGGAACCACGAGCAGCAACGGTACCATCAGCGGTCCGAAGGTGAGATTGAAGAACGGCGCGCCGACCGAGATCTTGTCGGCTGAAAAGGCTTCGACGGCGAGCGGATAGAGTGTGCCGACGAGGACGGTCGCCGTCGCCGTCGTCAGGAACAGATTGTTGAGGACCAGCGCCCCTTCTCGGGAAATCGGCTGGAACAGGCCGCCGGTCGTCAGCCGGGAAGCGCGCAGCGCAAACAGCGCCAGCGAGCCGCCGATAAACAGCGTCAGTATGCACAGGATAAACACGCCGCGCGTCGGATCGGTGGCAAAGGCGTGCACCGAGGTCAGCACGCCTGAACGCACGAGGAAGGTGCCGAGCAGCGACAGCGAAAAGGTCAGGATGGCGAGCAGCAGCGTCCAGATCTTCAGCGCCGAGCGCTTCTCCATGACGATGGCCGAATGCAGCAGCGCTGTGCCCGCCAGCCACGGCATGAAGGAGGCGTTCTCGACCGGATCCCAGAACCAGAAACCGCCCCAGCCAAGTTCATAGTAGGCCCAGTACGATCCCATGGCGATGCCGCCGGTCAGGAACATCCAGGCGACCAGCGTCCACGGCCGCACCCAGCGCGCCCAGGACGCGTCGATGCGGCCTTCGATGAGGGCGGCGACCGAGAAGGAAAAACAGATCGAGAAGCCGACATAGCCGAGATAGAGGAACGGTGGGTGGATGGCGAGGCCGAGATCCTGCAGGATCGGGTTGAGATCGCGGCCTTCGATCGGCGCCGGATTGAGCCGGATGAACGGATTGGACGTCGCCAGGATGAAGAGGAAGAAGGCGGCGCCGATGGCGCCTTGCACCGCAAGCACATTGGCGCGCAGCGTCGCCGGCAGGTTGGAGCCGAAAGCGGCGACGAGCGCGCCGAAGAAGGTCAGGATCAACACCCAAAGCAGCATCGAGCCTTCATGATTGCCCCAGGTTCCGGTGATCTTGTAGATCAACGGCTGCAAGGAATGCGAGTTTTCCCACACGCTTGCCACCGAGAAATCGGAGCTTGCATAGGCACTCGCCAACGCTGCGAAGGACAGCGCCGTCAAGGCAAAGCCGGTCACCGCGACCGGACCGCCGACGGCCATGAGGCGCTGGTTGTTCAGGCGCGCGCCAAACAGCGGCACCACCGTCTGCACCAGCGAAAGCGCAAACGCCAGGACGAGGGCGAAATGTCCGGTTTCAACCATGCCCGTGATCCATTGTCGCTCTCCTGCCGGAGCTATTCACTCTTGTTCTCCTGCCAGACGCCCTTGGCCTTGAGGCCGTCCGCAACCTCCTTGGGCATGTAGCGCTCATCATGCTTGGCCAGCACGCTATCGGCAACAAAAACCCCGTCCGGGCCGAAAGTACCCTCGGTGATGACGCCCTGCTCTTCGCGGAAAAGGTCGGGCAGGATGCCGGTGTAGGTGACCTTGACCGATTTGTGCGTGTCGGTCACCGAAAAGCCGACCGTTGCCCCCTGCCCGCGCTGGATCGTGCCTTTTTCGACCAATCCACCCAACCGGATGCGCTGGCCAGGCTGGACACTGGCGGTGGTGAGATCGGCCGGCATGTAGAAAAAGGAGGCCTTCTGGCCAAGCGCGTAAAAAGTCAGCCCCGTCGCGGCACCCAGAAAGACCAGCCCGCCCGTGATCACCGACAATCGTTTCTGCTTGCGCGTCATGTCTTGTTCTACTCCGTCGCCGCAAGGCCAAGCGAAGCGGCAAAGGCGGTGAATTTCTTCGCCTGCTCACTGTCTGCGCCAAAGACGGCGATGGCGCGACCGAGCGCCTCACGCGCCTGATCGGCCTTGCCGAGCACGACATAGGAACGAACGAGCCGCATCCATCCTTCCGGATCACGCGGATTTTGCCGCAGTTTGTCGTCGAGGCCGGCGACCATCGTATTGATCATGGCCTCCCGATCCTGCGGCGACATCGAGGATGCGGCGTCGACATCGCCGGCATCGGGACCGTTGCTGGCGCCGCTGGAGGCGACGTCGGAGCCTCCGGATTTGGCCAGCGCCTGCTCGACGGCACCGCGCCATGGCGAGTCCGGCGGCAATCTGCCCAGCATCGCCTGCCATGCCGTGGTCGCTTCCTTGGCGCGCCCCTCCTGCGCCAACGCCATGGCCAGGTAGAAACTCGCCTTCGCGTTGGCCGGATCGAGCTTCAGGGCTGCCTCGAAGGCATCCTGGGCATCGGCCGAGACAATGCCGCCTGCCGCGCTGGCGATCGCCTCGCCGAGACCGGCCTGGCGAACGGCGCTGTCGCCATCGAGCCGAATGGCGTTGCGATAGGCTCCCGCCGCGTCGGAAAAGCGCTGCATGCGCAGATAGACCGGTGCGAGCACGTCCCAGCCCCTGCCGTCAGTGGGATTGGCGGCCAGATGGGCTTCGGCCCGCGCCACCAGCTCGTCGACCGAACTGTCGGCGGGATTCTTGGCCAACCGCTCGCTGAGCGGTTGCGACGGCAGGTCGGGAGAGCCAAGCTTGACATAGAGCCCCCAACTGACCAGCGGCACCGCCAGCACGGCTACGGTTGCCACCAGCCTTGCCGTGATCGACGCTCGGCCAGGGTTTGCGCCGCTGGCGGTACCCGCATTGTCAAGGCGAATGATGCGGCGAGCGATCTCGGCGCGGGCCTCGGCTGCTTCGGCCGGCTGGATCAAGCCACGCGCGGCGTCGCGGTCAAGCTCGGACAATTGGTCCCGATAGACTTCGAGATCATGTTCGCCGCTCGACGACGCGCCCTTGGCGCTGGCGGCCAGCGGCAGCAGCACCGCCAGGCTTGCACCCAGCGTGAGAATGGCGGCTATGACCCAGAACAGCATGGTTCTTCCAATACCGGCAGAGCTCTGCCGTGCCAACAGATGCATGCTGCGACGCTTTGACGACGCCAGCCGCCAATCGTCGGCAGACGGTCGTCAGGTCAGCGGCGTCCAGCTGCCATCGGCGTTGCGGCAAGCGGTTCCACGCGCCGTGACCCCGGCGCCGGCGGAAAACACCGTCTGCGTGTACTGGCGGCAGTCCTGCGAACCGACGCGGTACGGCTGGGCCGGAACCACCTCGCCGTAGCGCGAAGCCTGAGCGCCTTTCCACGTCACCTTCTGGCCGCTGGTCGTATATTCCAGCGCCTTGTATTCAGCCTCGAGCGCGCTGCGCTTCTCGGTCTCGCTGAGGCCGTTGCCGATCGTCCCGCTGATGAGGCCGCCGCCCATCGCCGAAATGATCGTCGTGGTCACCTTGCCGCTGGAAGGAGGTGTCGAGGCCGGTGTCACTGCTATGGCTGGACCCTTGCCGCTCAAGGTGGTGCAGCCGGAAACGGCCAGCAATGCGGAAACGAGAGCGACGCGAATCTTCATGCCAACAACCGATTTTCTTGAGTGGGAGCCTGCCATGGATGCGCCGGGGGCCGCGTCATCGGAGAAGTTGGCGTGGCCATAGTATTGATATTTGTCGGAAATTTGGCCGCTGCCACTGCGGGACCAATCGACATGCCGCCAATAACATCTCCCGTCCTTCTATGTCGATTGGACCTGGTGAACATCACTGAAGGCTCCGCAATCGCACCACCGCCTTCAATCCGCCCATACCGGACCGTTCGAGCGCCAGAACGCCTCCATACTCGTTGACAAGGTCTGCGACAATGGCCAGCCCCAGACCTGTTCCGGGCTTCGTCTCGTCCAGACGCCGTCCCCGCTTCAGAGCCTCGCGCGCCTTGTCCTCGGGAATGCCCGGACCGTCATCCTCTATGCTGATCTCGAACAGGCCGGCCGGGTCGTCCTTGCCGGTCAAGGGCACGACCGAAACCTGCACCGCGCTCTTTGCCCATTTCATCGCGTTTTCAAGGAGATTGCCCAGCAATTCCTCAAGATCCTCGCGCTCGCCGGCGAAGACGATTTCGGCCGCCGGCAGCGACAGCGACAGATTTGTCTGCGGATTGAGCTTCTGCAGAACCCGCACCATGCGCTGCACCAGCGGCGTCACCGGCGTGCGATAGACGACGCTGTCGCGTTGTGCCGCGACGCGGGCGCGCTGGAGATAGTGTTCGACCTGCTTCTGCATGGAAGCGGCCTGTTCCGCGATCAGCTGCCCCTTGGCACCGCCGAGCGCGCGGCCCTCGTTGAGCAGTACCGCCAGCGGCGTCTTCAGCGAATGGGCGAGATTGCCGACCTGTGTTCGCGACCGCTCGACGATGCGCCTGTTGTTTTCGATCAAGGCATTGGTTTCGTTGGCAAGTGGTTCGATCTCGGCCGGGAAGCGGCCGTCGAGCCTCTGGGCGGTGCCTTCGCGCACCATAGCGAGCGCGTTCCTGACCCGGCGCAGCGGCTGCAGGCCGAGCAGGATGGCGATCGCGTTGATGGCGATCATGCCGACGCCGAACAGGCTGAGATAGGTCAGCAGGCGGCGCTGGAAGGTAGCGATTTCCTGTTCGAGTTCGCTCTGGTTGCCCATGACGCGGAAACGCGCGGCCCGGTTCTTGGCGTCGAGAACGAATTCGCTCTCGAAAACTTCGAGTTGCTCGCCGTCGATGCCTTCAGCTGCGTAGCTGCGCTGAAAGCTGGCATTGAACGGCACCTCGGCAACGCTCGGTGATGGGATCGTCGTGGTCATCGACGACGAGTGGAGATCGCCATGCACGCCCTCCGAAGCGGGCTCGACCGACCAGTACCAGCCCGAATTCGGCTCCGAGAACCGAAGGTCGCCGAGGTCTGGCGCGCCAGTCAGCGCCCCGCTATCGGAGATGCCGATCGAACCGATCAGGTTGAACAGATGCGCCGAAAGCAGGCTGTCGAAGCCGCGCTCGCTGGCCTGGCGGTATAGGGTGGTGATCAAGGTGAAGATGACAACGAGCGTCACGATCGCCCAGACCGTGGAAAAGGCGATAACGCGGAACGTCAGCGAACGCGGCCACAAACGCAGCGAAAGCGGCGTCCTTGCGGTTGGTTTGAGCGGTTCCGAGTTACGCCTCCGGCTCACGCATGCGGTAGCCCATGCCGCGCACGGTTTCGATCATGTCGATGCCCATCTTCTTGCGCAGCCGCCCGACAAACACCTCGATGGTGTTGGAATCGCGGTCGAAATCCTGATCGTAGAGATGCTCGACCAGTTCGGTCCGCGAGACGACTTCGCCCATATGGTGCATCAGATAGGCGAGCAGGCGGAATTCGTGCGACGTCAGTTTCAGCGGCACGCCGTCGACATCGGCCTTGGAGGCCTTGGTGTCGAGACGCAGCGGCCCGCAGGTCAGTTCGGACGAGGCATGGCCGGCAGCCCGCCGGATCAGGGCCCGCAGCCTGGCCAGCACCTCCTCGATGTGGAACGGCTTGGTGACGTAGTCATCGGCGCCGGCATCGATGCCGGAGACCTTGTCGCTCCAGCGGTCGCGCGCCGTCAGGATCAGCACCGGCATCTTGCGGCCGCCGCGCCGCCAGCGCTCGACCACACTTATGCCGTCCATCTGCGGCAGGCCGATATCGAGCACGACCGCGTCATAGGGCTCTGTGTCGCCAAGGAAATGGCCTTCCTCGCCGTCGAAGGCGCGGTCGACGACATAGCCGGCATCGACCAGCGCATCCGATATCTGCCGATTGAGATCCTTGTCATCTTCGACGACGAGTACACGCATGCGGAGTTCGATACCTGTTGAAGAGCTTTGTCAGATTGAAGGGCTTGGTCAGATTGAAGAGCTTTGTCAGATTGAAGACTGGGGCAGATATAGGCCGATTCCGGCGGCCTGGGAAACGTAGCCTAAGGTTGATTGGGTCAGTTCAGCGGAACGACGATCTCGGAACGGCGCGGACGTTGTCCGTCCTTGCCTGGAACGAGCACCACGATGACACAGACAGGCTGACCGCCGCGCGTCGATTGCGAGGCCTTGGCCAGCGTTCCGCCATTCTGCTCGGCCACCTGCTGGCCGATGGCGTAGCAATCGGACGCCGCCAGTACGATCGGACTGGCCAGGTCGGGCGGCGCGATGACCGGCATCGCCATCGCCCGCGACGCGAACAGCCCGGCAGCACAAAGCGCCAGTGTCGCGATTCGGAAGTGGGAGCGAAGCGTTTTCATGACCGGCGTTGTAACGTATCGGTGCTGAACGTGAAATGAACGGTGAATGCCGCTGAAAACATCCTCGCCACACCCCTGCAACGCGAGACAATCAACCTGGAATTTCACCGCCTCGAACAGGTGAAATCCCGCGAAAGTCCAGTCTAGACTCGGTTTTGACCATATTGAAAGCGCATCAGGCATTTTCCTGCGTTATCGCGCGAAAACGCAGCAGCCCGTGATGGACGAGCAGATCCTCGTCATGGCGGGCTTCGGCGAATTCCAGCGACAGTCGTGTCTGGCCGCGAGGGCCAATCACCAATGCTGCGTCGGCAAGGCGCGCCTGGATGGCGGCCATGATGGCAAGCGTTTCGGCGTCGCCATGGGCTTTCGACCAGACATGCAGCGTAATCAACTGATCGTCGGTGTTCTCGGTGCCCGTATCCCAGTCGAAAGCGGAGGTCTGGCCGCAGGTCACGTACGGAAAAGCGGCATTGTCGGTTGGCCGTTCGAGCAGTCCGGCGCCGCCCAGCAAGGCCGACAGCGATGCATCGCTTTTCAGCCTGAGAAACAGTGCCTGCTGTAAATCGCCTGGCGCGGTCATCGTCTTTTCCTCCAGTTCCTGCGCTGCCGATTATTGCTTTTCGGAAGCTGTCCGCGTTCTGCGTGTTCTGACAAATATAGCCATTCGACGCGCGGAGGCGATGGCGATTCGTCATCGGAATGATGGATGCCGATGATCTCGAAAGGGCGACTTTGCCAACACCATCGTCCGCGGGCACCGCGCCGTGAACATGGACTCTCGATTCCTGGTTACATATTCTCGCTCGATACAGGGTCGCATGACGATCCACGAAGCAATTTCGGAAGCTGATGATGTTGGATCCAGAAAAGACCAGGGCTGCCTCGCGGTTGTTGGTAGGCCACTGGGACCAGGGCACCCGTCTCGGCGCCATACCTGAGGCGTTGCGCCCACAAACACGGCTCGAAGGTTACGCCATCCAGTCGCATGTCATAGATCGCTCGGCGGCCTCGCTTTTCGGCTGGAAGATTGCCGCGACCAGTCTGGCCGGACAAAGGCACATCAACGTCGACAGGCCGATGGCCGGACGTCTCCTGGCCGAAAAAGCGGTGGAGGTCGGCGGGACCGTTTCGCTGGCGACGAGCAAGATGCGCGTGGCCGAGATCGAGTTCGCTTTCCGCTTCGGCCGCGAGTTGCCGCCTCGTCCTGCGCCCTATGAAATCGCCGAAGTGATGAAAGCCGTGGCGACCTTGCACCCGGCGATCGAAATTCCGGACTCACGCTATGACGATTTCTGCGCCGTCGGGGCGCCGCAGCTCATTGCGGACAATGCCTGCGCCAATCTGTTTGTCATCGGCGAGGCGGCGGAAGACGACTGGCGCGGCGTGGACCTTGCAAAGCACCCCGTGGTCGCTTTCGTTTCCGGAAAGTCGCAGCACAACGGATCGGGAGCGGCCGTGTTGGGCGATCCTCGCATCGCGCTCACCTGGCTCGTCAACGAGCTGTCGGGCCTGGGCATAGCGCTCCAACCGGGACAGGTGGTGATTACAGGCACCTGCGTGACGCCGATAAGCGTCGAGGCAGGCGACGAAGTCACCGGCGATCTCGGCCGGTTTGGCCGCGTCTCGGTGCGGTTTGTCTAGGCTCCGCGCTGCCTGGCCACGAAACTGCGCACCGCCAGCACCAGCACGGTGATGATGATCAGGATCACCGAGAGCGCGGCGATCGCCGGGTCGATGTTGTCGCGCAGGCCCATCCACATCAGCCTCGGCAGGGTGATGGCGTTGACCGAGGTGATGAACAGGGTGACGCCGATTTCTTCCCACGACAGCACGAAGGAGAGCAGTGCCGCTGTGATGATGCCGAACTTGATGTTGGGCATGATGATGCGGGTGGCGCGCTCCCACACAGTGGCCCCTAAGCCCCGCGCGGCAAGGTCGATGCGCCGGTCGAGCTGGCTGAGCGAGACCAGCATCAGCACGGTGGCGAAGGGCACCGTCATCACCGAATGCGCCATGGCGACGCCGAGCCATGTGTCATAGCCGAAGAACGTGCTGAAGCCCGAGATCGAGGTCAGCAGGAAGTAGAGCGTGATCGCCGAGACCACCGGCGGCACCACCATCGGCAGTAGCACGAAGCCGACCAGGGCCGCGGTGAAGCGGGGCTGGAACATCCAGACGCCGAGGCTGAAGCACAGCGCGAGCACGGTTGAAAAGGCGCTGCTGACGACACCGATGCGGATCGAGAGCAGGATCGATTGGAGCCAGCGCGGGTCCTCGACCAGCGCCCGGTAGTGGCGCAGCGACAGTTCGCCCGACGGCATCGCCAGCATGCGGCTCGGCGTCAGCGACACCGGGATGACGGCGAGCAGCGGCATCAGCAGGAACAGCGCCACGAGGGCGGCGATGATCAGCGAGACGGGACCGGGGCGGTAGGTCGGCATCAGATCAACTGCTTCGGTCTGACGTATCGGAACAAAAGCGCCATCAGCGCGCCGACGAACAGCACCAACACGACGCTGATCGCCGCCCCCAGGCCCCAGTCCGGGCTCTGGAAGATCCTGAGATAGATCAGCTCGGCGATCATGACGCTGCGGCCGCCACCGAGGATCGCCGGCGTGACGAAGAAGCCGAGCGAGAAGACGAACACGATCATCGCCGCGCCGATGATGCCGGAGCGCGTCATCGGCACGAACACTGTCCAGAAGGTGCGCATGCGGCTGGAGCCGAGCCCGCGCGCGGCCAGGAGCACGCGGTCGTCGAGGCTGCGCATAGCCGATGCCAGCGGGAAGACGGCGAAAGGAATGAGGAAATGCGTCATGCCGACGATGACGCCGAATTCGTTGCGCACCAGCGCCAACGGTTCGGAAATGAAGCCGATCGCCTGCAGCCAGCTGTTGATCAGGCCGCGATTGGAGAGCAGCGCCACCCAACCGAAGGCACGGGTCAGCACGGAAATCCAGAAGGGAACGAGAATGCAGAACTCGGCGACCAGGCGCTGTGCCGGGGTTCCACGCACCCAGACGACGGTGATGGCGTAGGCAGCGGCCACCGAAACCACGGTGACGACCGCCGCGATGCGCAGCGTGCGGATGAACACCGACTGCACGAGATCGTCGGTAAGCAGCGCCTCATACTGGCCGAGGCCGGGCGTCGGCAGCGTGAAGCTCCATTTGACGACGCCGAGGAACGGCCAGGCATAGGCCAGGACAAGAAACAGGAGCAGCGGCGCCATCAACAGCGCCGCGCCCATCCTGTCGGAGAGATAGGATCTCATGTCGACCCGATTACCCCTGCCCTGATCAGGCCGAGATGATCTTGGTGTATTCGTCGAGCGCCGGCCCGTAGTTCTTGGCGTACCAGTCCATGTCGAGCGCGATCTGCTTCTTCATGTTCTCGGGATCGACCGGGTTGATGCGCTTCTTGTCGGCAGGGATCAGCGCGTCTGCCGCCGGGTTTGCAGGACCTTGGCCGAGCTTGTCGAACATGACCAGCTGCTTTTCAGGGTCCTGGGCACTGGCGATGAACTTCATCGCAGCGTCCTTGCCGCCGGGATTGCCCTTGAGCACGGCGAGCGCACCGGGCGAGATCAGGCCCTGGTCCCAGATGAACTTGATCTTGCCGCCGCTATCCTGCTCGATCAGTGAAGCGCGGGTCGACCAGACGATTGCCATCGAGGCCTCGCCATTGAGCAGCACGCTCTGACTTTCGGCGCCGCCACCCCAATAGGCAACGACGTTTTCCTTGAAGGCGGCGATCTTGTCATGGGCGCGCTTGAGATCGAGCGGGTAGAGCGACGCAGGCGCGATACCGTCGGCGAGCAGCGCCGCTTCCCAGCTCGACACGCCCCATTTGTAGAGCGAGCGCTTGCCGGGGAATTTCTTCACGTCGAAGAAATCGGCCATGCCGGTCGGCGCGTCCTTGCCGTACTTCTCGGAATCATAGGCGATGACATAGGAGAAGAAATAGGTCGAGGCGGCGTATTCCCAACCAAAGCCGGGCCGCATCTTCTTCTTGTCGACGATGTTGTAATCGATCGGCTCGAGAGCCCCCTGGGCGCCGAGCGTGATGGCCGAGAACGGATCGACATCGACGAGATCCCAGGTCGGCGCGCCGCTCTTGAATTGCGCGGCGATGGCACCTTCGGTCGGACCCGAACCGTCCATCTTGACGGTGATGCCGGTGTCCTTGGTGAAGGCCTGGCCATAGGCGGCATCGTAGGCGGTGATGGCATCGCCACCCCAGTTGACCAGCACCAGCTCCTTGGCCTGCGCAAAGGCACCTGTCGAGCGCAGCAGCATCGGCGTGCCGGCCAGCACGAGTGCCGCCAACTGTGTGAACTGCCGGCGCGAGATCTCACCGCGGCCTGCCCTGGCGGACAGGCTCTCGATGGCTTGTTTCTTGGTATCATGTGTCATGTCAGTTCCCCTTTTTTGTTGTTGATAGTGCCGGAATCGGTGCTGCGATATCTCGCCACACCGTTCGTCATTGCCCTCCATGCGGAAGGAGGAAACCCTTTTCCGCCGGCCAGGTGAGCCAGACGGAGTTGCCCTTGCTCAACGCCGCGGCAGCCACCTCGCTCGGCACCGAGACCGTGACCTTGGCGCCTTGCCGCGTCGTCAGGTCGAGCCGCGTTGCCGCGCCGAGATAGGTGGAGTTGGTGGCGGTAGCGGCGATCCCATTCTCACCATCTGCCGCCTCGCTCGATATCGACATGTATTCGGGCCGGATCGCCAGGATGGCATCGCCGCGCACGAGTTCGGCCTTGCAGCCCATGCTGACCGCGCGGTCCTCGCACAGGCCGGTCGAGCCATTGCCGGCAGGCTTGACCCCCTTCAGCGGCAGCATGTTGATCTCGCCGAGGAACTCGGCGACGAAGCGGTTGTCCGGCCGGTCGTAGACCTCGTCGGGCGCTCCAACCTGCAGCAATTTGCCGTGGTTGAAGATGGCAACGCGTGACGACAGCGCCAGCGCCTCGCTCTGGTCGTGGGTGACGAAGACGAAGGTGGTCCCGGTCTCCTGGTGCAGCCGCTTCATCTCGGCCTGCATCTGGCCGCGCAGGCCCTTGTCGAGCGCGGAAAACGGTTCGTCGAGCAACAGCACGCCCGGTTCGAACACCAGCGCGCGGGCCAGCGCCACACGCTGCTGCTGACCGCCTGACAATTGCGCCGGCAGTTTTTTCTCGTGGCCCTTGAGGCCGACGCGCTCGATCATCTCGCCGACGCGGCGCTTGATGTCGGCGGCCGATTTCTTGCGCACCTTGAGTGGGAAGGCGATGTTGGCTTCGACGCTCATATGCGGGAACAGCGCGTAGCCCTGGAACACCATGCCGGCGGCACGTTGCTCGGCCGGCCGGTCGGTGATGTCGACGCCGTCGCTGAACAGCTTGCCTTCGGTCGGCTGCACGAAGCCGGCAAGGATCATCAGGAAGGTGGTCTTGCCCGAACCGGACGGCCCGAGCAGGGTCAGGAACTCGCCACGGCCGATATCGAGCGACAGATTGTCCAGCGCACGGAATGAGCCGAAGCTCTTGCCGATCCCGATTGCCTTGATCTCTGCGGCACGGCCGGGTTGCTGCATACTGCCCTTTCCCTAACGCTTGTCGAAATCGTAGGCAGGGTGCCGGCTCACCGCAACCGAATAGTTTTCGCGTGATCGGCAAATTCCATTCATCTATGGCGAGATGTCGCCACCTGCCCTCAATACGGCAGAATGCGGTTCTCCTGGAGTTTCGACCGCAGCCATCCTGCGAACGCTTCCAGCACCGGATGCGAAGCCTTGGCGTGTTCGGAGACCAGGAAATAGGAACGCGGCGACTTGATCGCTATGTCGAACGGCCTGACCAGCCGGCCCTCGCTCAGCGCCCGCCGGCTGGTCAGTTCGTCGCCCATGGCGATGCCCTGGCCGGCAATCGCCGCCGAAAAGACGAGGTTCATGTCCGAAAAGAAGATGCCGCCCTCAATGTCGGGGTTTTCCACCTTGGACAGCGCCAGCCAGCGCGCCCAATCCTCGGTGTCATCGAGATGCAGCAGGTTGGCGCGCAGCACGTCCGACGGCCGGGAAAAACCACCGACCTTGTTGAGCAGTGTCGGGCTGCAGAGCGGCGTGAACGAGATTTCACAGAGCGGCTCGACCGCCCGGTTCGGCCAATTGCCGACACCAAACGCAATGAAGGCATCGGCATCGGCATTGCTGACATCGTCGAGCCGGCGCGGCGTCAGGATGCGCAGCGCCACGTCAGGATACATCTGCCGGAACTCGCCGATATGGGTGCACAAGAACAGCGAGGCGAAGCCGGGCGTGCAACTGACGGCGAACGAGCCGCCGACTCCGGTGCCGGCATCGCGCGTCACCGCGTCGCCCAGAACGGTGAGCGCTTTGCGCACATCGCTGGCGTAGCGCTGGCCGCGCGGCGTCAACGCCACGCCCTTGCCGATGCGTTCGAGCAGGTCGAAGCCGAGGTCGCGCTCCAGCAGGCGAAGCTGATGGCTAACAGCGCTGCGGGTTAGGTGCAACTCGTCGGCGGCGCGCCAGACGCTGCCGTGGCGGGCGAAGCTGTCGAGCGCGCGCAGCGCTTGTGTCGATGGTATACGCAAGGAACCTCAGGTGAACCGAATTTGCACGAACCGGGAAAACATATCACTTTTTAGCGACCCGCTTCACTGCTTTCTTCTCATGCCATGGAGAAACCGGTGGCCACCTCGGCGCAAGCAACCGCCCTTGCCTGTCTCGACGGCATCCAGCCGTTGTTGTCCGCGTGGACACGCACCATCTTCGATTACGGCGAGACCGCGTGGCGGGAGTATCAATCAGCCGCCTGGTATGTCGAGCGGCTGAAACTCGAAGGCTTTTCCGTCGAAGAAGGCTCCGCCGGCATGCCGACCGCCTTCTGCGCGCATTGGACCAACGGCCCCGGCCCGACCATCGGCATGTACGCCGAATACGACGCGGTGCCGGGCAATTGCCAGGATGCCGCTACGGTCGAGCGTCCGCGCCGGGGACTTGGCAACCAGGCCGGCGGCCACACCGACCCGCATTCCGGCCTCGGGATTTCGAGCCTCGGCGGGCTGCTGGCGACCAAGGCGGCGATGCAGCGCCACGGCATATCAGGCACGCTGCGCTTCACCGGCGAGCCGGCGGAAAAGGTGCGCGGGTCAAAGCCGATCCATGCCGCCAAGGGCTATTATGACGGCCTTGCCGGCATGATCTCCTTTCATCCGTTCTACATGCTGCCGCTCTGCAACACGGCGCGCTGGGACACGCATTGCGGCGCGGCCTACGCGATGATCTATCGCTTCATCTGCGACCAACCGGAGCGCTGGGCGCTGGCTGCGGGTGCTGCACCCATTCCGCAAGCACATTCGGCGGCGCGCGCCCCCGGCGCCAACGACGCATTGATGATGATGTACATGGCCTCCAAGGCTCTGCGCGATTCCATGCTGCCGCACCAGGGCGGCTGGTCGATCAGCGAAGCGATCCTGACGGCGGGGCAAGCAACCGCCGACAATTTGCCGGCGGGGCTGGCCGAGATCCAGTACATGATCCGCGTGCCGACGCTTGCCATGGCCGAGCAGGTCACCGCGGTGCTCGACCGCAATGCCGAGGCCGCTGCCAGCATGAGCGGCTGCCGCCATGAGCGGCATTGGGTGTCGAAGTCACGACCGGGACTTGCCAACCATGCCATGGCCGAAATCGCCTATGAAGCGCTGTCGACGGCTGGGCCGCCGCGCTGGGACGAGGACGCCAAGGCAGTTGCCCGCGAAATACAGGTCAATGCCGGGCGCATGGCGAGCGACGAGCCGTTCATCGAAGAACTCGAGCGCTTGATCGAGCCGCAGGCGGCGGAAGCGATCCTGCGCCGCGATCTGCCGCCCTCGCAAGTCAATTCGACCTCCGACGATTACACCGACATGAGCTGGCATACGCCGACAGCGCGGTTCTATGTCGCCCGCCCGGCGCTGCGTTCGGAGACCGGCTACCCCTATCCGGCATGGGTGATGAATGCGCTGGGCGGCATTTCGGCGACGATCGACCCGATGGTCATCTGCGCGTCCAAGACGGTCGCGCTGGCGGCGCTCCGCCTGCTGGAAGACCAGACCGCCCGCGATGCGGCGATGAATGAATTCGTCGCCCGCACCGGCGGCGGAATCGGCGGCTCGAACTGGATCGCCCCGCTCTGTGACTACGAGCCGCCTATCCATTTTCGCTGGCCTGAATATGTCGCCGCCCCGCGCGGACGCGACTGGTGGATACCGAGCATTCCCCAAGCCAAATGACCGCCGATCTGATCACGAGGAGAACCCCATGACCGTTCATGACCGCATTGTCGCCGAGCCGTTTTCGCTGCAGCGCCGCAACCCAGCCGGCGGCACCAAGCCGCTGACCGCCTGGGGCTTTGCCAACGAGACCGACGTGCTAACCGACGTCCTGCTCGGCTCGCCCAATTTCCTGCGGCATCTGTCGACCAGTTCGCTGTCGCGCAAGCATCTGCGCGAGGCGCCCTGCAACGTCCAGATCGCCCAGGCACAGCACAAGGACCTGGTCGCCGCCTACGAGCATTTCGGCGTCAACATCCACTGGCACGAGCCGACGCCTGAGCTGCCGATGCAGGTCTATTCCCGCGATTCCAGCGTCATGACGCCTTACGGCGCCTTCATCACCGCCATGGCCAACTGGTGGCGGCGCGGCGAGAACTATGCCGCGATCCGCACCTACGAAAAGCTCGGCATCCCGATCTACGACATGGTCACCGCAGGCACGTTCGAGGGCGGCGACTTCAACGTCATCGAGGACGGCGTCGTGCTGATCGGCTGCGGCGGCGCCCGCACGCAGGAGGAAGGTGCGCGCCAGGTACAGGCCTGGTTCGACAAGGAGGGTTGGGAAACCCGCATCGCCTTCATCGACGAATATTACGTCCATATCGACCTGATGGTGGTGCCGATCGCCGAAAAACTGACCGCTGTCTGCCTCGCCTGCACCGAACCCGGCATTGTCGACTGGTTGAAGGGCAAGGGCCACGAGATCATCGACGTGCCGTTCCAGGATACGATGGCGCTCGGCTGCAACTTCATGTCGCTGGGCAGGGACCGGGTGATCGCGCCGACCTCCAGCCAGGCGCTGATCGGTCAGCTCAAGGCGCGCGGTTTCGAAGTCGCGGCCGTCGACATGAGCGAGATTTCGAAGACCGGCGGTGGCATCCACTGCATGGCGCAGGCGCTGAAGCGCGAACCGGCCTGAGGAGTGGGATAGCGCTACGCTGCTTCGCTCACATTCGCATCAGCATGATCGGCATCCTGGCGGCCGAGGGTGCAAGGTCGCGCGCGCAAAACGGCTGAGATCGCCGGCTGGCGGCACCATGTGCCCCGCTTGCGAGTCGCAACGCTGGCCGACGCGAAACTTGCGCGATAGCTAATATAAGCGCACAGTAAAAACGTCTTTTGGGAGAGGACAGCTCATCTGCAAATCGGGAGGAAACCATGAACACCATGAGCCTCACCACGCTTGAACGCGGAAAAACGACAATCGACGCCGCAGCCCTGGAAGCGTTTTCGGCACAATTGCGCGGCAAAATGCTGAGCGAAGGCGATGCCGCGTACGACGAAGCACGGACCGTCTGGAATGCCACGGTCGACCGGCTGCCCGGGCTGATCGTGTGCTGCGTCGGCGCTTCCGATGTCGTCAGTGCCGTGAATTTCGCCAGGGAGAACAGGCTTCTCGTCTCCGTGCGCGGCGGCGGCCACAACATTGCCGGAAGTGCGGTCTGCGATGGTGGCCTGATGATTGATCTGTCATTGATGAAATCGGTGCGGGTCGATGTCGCTGGGCGGCGGGCATGGGTCGGGCCTGGCGCGACGCTTGCCGATGTCGACAAGGAGACGCAGGCCTTCGGGCTGGTGGTGCCGACCGGAATCAACTCGACCACCGGCATATCCGGCCTGACGCTGGGTGGCGGCTTCGGCTGGATCACCCGCAAATTCGGCCTGACCATCGACAATCTTGCCTCCGCCGATGTGGTCACCGCCGACGGCAAACTGCTCCGGGCCAGCAAGACTGAAAATCCCGATTTATTCTGGGCGCTGCGCGGCGGCGGCGGCAATTTCGGCGTCGTCACGGCATTCGAGTTCCATCTCCATGAGTTTGGACCGCAAGTGCTGGCAGGGCTTGTCGTCCATCCCTTCGCCGATGCCGAAAAGGTGCTGCGGGAGTATCGCAAGGCGCTCGAAACCGCTCCTGACGAGTTGACCTGCTGGGTAGTCATGCGGCAGGCGCCGCCGCTGCCCTTCCTGCCCGCGGAATGGCATGGCAAGGAGGTTCTGGTTCTGGCCATGTGTTATTGCGGCGACATCGAGGCAGGCGAAAAGGCGACGCAAAAACTTCGAGCCATCGGCACGCCGATTGCCGATGTCGTGGGCCCCAGCCCGTTCACCGGCTGGCAGCAGGCATTCGACCCACTGCTCACGCCCGGCGCCCGCAACTACTGGAAGAGCCATGACTTCACCGAGTTTTCCGAGGAGGCGGCTGCGGTCGTAACGGGGGCAATAGCCAAGCTGCCGGGACCCGAATGCGAGATATTTATCGGCCATGTCGGCGGCGCGGCAGGTCGCGTCAAGGCGGATGCAACGGCGTTCCCACAGCGCAGTTCGCATTTCGTCATGAACATTCACGCCCGCTGGCGCGAACCCACCATGGACAAGGCTTGCACCGACTGGGCTCGTTCAATCTACGAGGCGGCCAAACCTTATGCCGCCGGCACCGCCTACGTG
>NZ_RZQY01001300.1:0-539 GCF_003998575.1 Mesorhizobium sp. M7A.F.Ca.CA.001.10.2.1
GCGTAGAACCATCTGCAAAAACACTTGAGCTCGCAATAGATAACTACATCTATAATCTTACTCCTAAATTAACAGTGTTGTTTAGAGATGAGAAAAGACCAGACCCACTTGATGACGTTTGGAAAATTGATTCTGTTGATGAAATTGAATTTGATATAGAGTCGATGAAATTCTATACAGCTATGAAAGAAACGGGAGAAAAATTTGCGGTGCCATTTAAAAATAACGGTGGTTACTTAGTAGGTGGCGTTGCTGGTTCGGGTAAATCGGCATCATTTTTAGTCATGTTGATGGCTATGTTAAATCAAGATGCAATCGATTTAACGATTATTGATGGTAAAACAGCACCTACTGAATTAGATGAATTTCAAAAATATGGATTGGCAGACGTTCATAAATTTAAGTCTTCGGGTGGTCAAAGAAACTACGATGAAATATTAGAAGTAGTGACAAAATTTGACGAAGAAGTTGCAGAACGAGCAGAAGATTTTAAGGAAAAATATGGTGTGAACAATTTTTGGAACATACCTGTTGAAAAG
>NZ_RZQY01001301.1:0-539 GCF_003998575.1 Mesorhizobium sp. M7A.F.Ca.CA.001.10.2.1
CAGGGCGGACGGCAACATCATCGCCGACACCGACGCGGTCGGCTCGGGCGGCATCGTGGCACAGTCGATTGGCGGCGGCGGCGGCAATGGCGGCCGTGCGGCCACGATGGCCGGCTCGGTCAGCAACGGCGTCAATGTCAGCCTCGGCGTTACGGTCGGCGGCTGGGGCGGCGACGGTGGCAGGAGCGACCTGGTGATCGTCGATACCGGCCTCAGCGGCGGCGGCAGCATCGTCACCAAGGGTTACCAGGCTGGCGGCATTCTTGCCCAGTCGGTTGCCGGCAGCGGCGGCAATGGCGGCGATTCCTGGGCGGCGGCTGGCGGTTACGGCGTCAATGTCAGCGTTAACGCGACCGTCAGCATCGGCGGCGGCGGCGGCGACGGCAATGTCAGCGACGATGTGCTCGTCCACAATGCCATGACGGTGCAGACGGATGGCGACATGAGCGCGGCGATCCTTGCGCAGTCGATCGGCGGCGGCGGCGGAAATGGCGGCTCGACCAACGGTGCGACCGCCGATCTGGGCGGCGGCCAAGGCG
>NZ_RZQY01001302.1:0-538 GCF_003998575.1 Mesorhizobium sp. M7A.F.Ca.CA.001.10.2.1
GTGGAAGGCTGTCGCGCCGGGATAGTTGATGGTCGGCACGGTGCGGGCGACCGTCTCGCGCACGACGTCCATGTGGTAGGCATGATAGGTCTGGCGCACCAGCGGATCGGAGAAGTCCGAAAGCCGGAACGGGTCCAGATAACCGCCGGGGTTGGCACTCATCCAGGCATAGATGCGGGCCGAGCCCAGCCATTGCAGCAGGAGGTAGGCGACCTCCTGGTTCTTCGACTGTGACGAGATCATGCCGGTCAGCGAAAACCACAGCACGGAACGGCTGATCAGCTTGCCGCCGATCTCGCGGCCGGGCGGCAGCATCGAGCCGATCTTGCCGGTGACGGCTGAATCCTTGTTGCCGGCATTGTCGAGGAATTTCGGCAGGTTGGAGAAGGCGCAGGTCATCGCCGCACCACCCTTGGCGAAGTTGCCGTATTGCTCCGGCCAACCCCAGGAGATCGCATCCGGCGAATGATGCGCGAGCGAAGCAACATATTCGTTGGTGGCGGCGATGCCTTGCTCGGAATTGATCATCGGCTTGTCG
>NZ_RZQY01001303.1:0-536 GCF_003998575.1 Mesorhizobium sp. M7A.F.Ca.CA.001.10.2.1
GCTTAGCTGGCGCTGCACTTGTTGGTCCAGCCGTTTCGGCTCCGCTGGCGCCACCGCCGAAAAGACGCTTCAGAAAAGACATCGGGCTTCCTCCAACAGCATTCATCCCGCACCATGTAGAGTGACGCGGGATGAATTTCACTATCGGTCCTTGGCCCAGCGGGCAAGGGCTGCGTCCGGTCGGCTGGACGAGCTTACTTGCGCGACAGCGCTTCCAGCGCCTCGGCGGCGGCTTCGAGGATGGCGATCGCCTCGGCCTGCTTGTCGGCCGGGGCGTCGACGAAGTCACCCAGAGCCGCGCGCAGTCGGTGGCGGACTGCGCGGAATTCGTCGCGCGCTTCCGAACGATCCCCGCGGCTACCCCGGCCGCCACGACGCCCGCCCTCTTCACTCTCGTCGTTCCAGCCGAACCAGTCGCGCGCCTTGGCCATTTTGCGGCCGAAGCGCTCTAGATGGTCGAGCACGCCATCGATCATCTCGCGGTTGTCGGCGAGATGCGCCTGGCCAGCTTCGGTGATCGAAAACACCTTCTTGTT
>NZ_RZQY01001304.1:0-535 GCF_003998575.1 Mesorhizobium sp. M7A.F.Ca.CA.001.10.2.1
GGCTTCATGTCCGGCGTGCCGAAGGAGATCGATGAGACCGCCTATATCGATGGCTACTCCTTCCCGCGCTTCTTCCTAAAAATCTTCATGCCGCTGATCGCCAGCGGCGTCGGCGTGGCCTGCTTCTTCTGCTTCATGTTCTCATGGGTCGAGCTGCTGATCGCGCGCACCTTGACCACGACCGCCGCCAAGCCGATCGCGGCGATCATGACGCGCACGGTCTCGGCCTCCGGGCTCGACTGGGGCGTGCTCGCCGCCGCCGGCGTGCTCACCATCCTTCCAGGCGCGCTCGTGATCTGGTTCGTCCGCAACTACATCGCCAAGGGCTTTGCCCTAGGGAGGGTGTGATGAAACAAACGCACGAGTTCATCCGCAACACCATCGCCAAGGGCTTCGCCCTGGGGAGGGTATGACCATGAACCTCACCTGGATGGCATGGACGCTGCCAACGGCGATCTTTTTCATCACGATCCTGGTGCTGCTCTGTGGCATGGCGGTCTGGGAATACGCCTCGCCCGGCGGCAATCCCCGGGTC
>NZ_RZQY01001305.1:0-535 GCF_003998575.1 Mesorhizobium sp. M7A.F.Ca.CA.001.10.2.1
GTCCCTTGATGAGTCGCTTGGTCGATTGGGCGCTCGGCCCGCGCGCGAAGACCGTGCAGACAGGGTCGCCGGCAATCAGACGGGTGCCAGCCGACTGCTGGTCCGCTGTCCATTCAGGCCAGGCGATCGACGGAAAGTGAGTGATTGGCGTCGCGGCGTAAGTCACCATCGACGCCATCGAATCGACGAAGCGCGGCAAGCGGAAGACCTGACCCGTCGCGGCGCGCAGATGCGCTTCGATCAATGGCGCGTCGACATCGTCGAAAATGTCGAGGGTGGCGCCTGGCCTCGGATTGATCTCGATGAACTTGTAGCCGTCCGGCCCGCGGATAAGATCGGCGCTGCACAATCCAACCAGGCCGGCGCGCCGCGTCAGACTTGAGAGCCAACCGCCGATCACCCCCGCCTGTCTGCGATCGAAGCGTCTCAACCGCACGGCGCCGCCATAGCGATAGGGCGCTGTCGGGGAGGGGGACGTCCATTGTTGGCTGAAGCCCACGACGTGCGCGGTTTGCCCGTTGCCGACGAACAGGGC
>NZ_RZQY01001306.1:0-534 GCF_003998575.1 Mesorhizobium sp. M7A.F.Ca.CA.001.10.2.1
GTGTCGAGCGCCGAGCAACTGAACAAGAATCTCGGTTTCGTCGCCAGAGCCACCGAAGAAGGCGCCCAGCTGGTCACCGGTGGCGAGCGGATTCTGACCGAGACCGGCGGCAGCTACATGGCGCCGACGATCTTCGAGAATGTCACGCAAGACATGCAGCTTGCGCGCGAGGAGGTGTTCGGGCCAGTGCTCGGCGTCATGCGCTTCGAGACCGAGGAGGAGGCGGTGCGGCTTGCCAATTCGACCGTCTACGGGCTCGCCTCGGCGGTGTGGACCGCCAACCTCTCCACAGCACACCGCATGGTGCGCGCCATCAATGCCGGCGTCGTCCACGTCAACACCTATGGCGGCGCCGACATCACCGTGCCGCTCGGCGGCGTCAAACAGTCCGGTTTCGGCCGCGACAAGTCGCTTCACGCGCTGGAGAAATATTTGGAACTGAAGACGGCGTGGATCGCGCTTTGAGCCTGGCGTCAGCGCCGGTTTTTCCGAGAGTCCGATCTTACTTCCGAAGCGCAGCGGATCGCATCGTAG
>NZ_RZQY01001307.1:0-533 GCF_003998575.1 Mesorhizobium sp. M7A.F.Ca.CA.001.10.2.1
CTGGCCGCCCGCGCGCTTGAACGCGCCGGGCACACAATCGATATCGCGGCGGACGGCGCGCAGGGGCTTTCGCTGATCCAGGCGGCGCGTGGCGGCTATGATCTCGTCGTCTCCGATATCCGCATGCCGGAGATGGACGGCATCGAGATGGCGATCGCGGCTGCTGCATTGTTTCCGTCGATCAAGATCGTGCTGATGACCGGCTATGCCGACCAGCGCGAGCGCGCCGAGGAATTGAACGGCATCATCCTCGATGTCGTGCAGAAGCCCTTCACGCTGGCCGAAATCCGTTCGCGAGTCGAGCGGGCGCTGATCTGCTTCGCCTGATCAGGCTGGGTCGGCGGCAGCGAGCACAGGTGGAACATTCTTGCGCCGTTCGGTGTTGAGCGCCAGCAGACCGGCGCCGATAATCAAGGCAGCGCCGATCACCGTCGTCGACCGCGGCACCTCGGCGAAGAACAGGAAACCCCACAGCGGCGACCACAGGATGCCGGTGTATTCGAAGGTGGCAACGCGGTTGGCCGGCGCCATCC
>NZ_RZQY01001308.1:0-530 GCF_003998575.1 Mesorhizobium sp. M7A.F.Ca.CA.001.10.2.1
CAAGAAAGACGATCAGGTTCACCCGAATACCAAGTCGTTCTTCGGCGACCCCGGACTCGGCGCCGGGGAAGACGAACTGCGCCGCGATGCCTGGAAATGGGAGAATTGCCTGCACGCGAGCAGACGGCTCAACGCGAAGAGTCTCAGCCGGCCATCTTTTGACATCCACTACAATGCGCGTCTCGAAGGCCGGAGTTTCTCGCCGGCCGAGCAGCTTCCCTACGCACTCGCCGTGACAGTCCGCGCGCGCAAGATCGCAGATCTTTACGACCAGATCGTACGAAAATACGCCACGGTGCTGGAGCCCATCAGGCCGGTGGTTGACATTCCGGTGCGGACATAGGGAGGCTATTTCGAACTGCGAAGGAACCGAAGATATTCCAACAGTTTGACGTCTTCTTCGGGTGAAAGATTGAGCTCTGTAAAGCTGTTGCGCGCCGGCTTGTGCGCCGAAGTCTTCGAAGTGACGGCGTAGCCCGCCATCTGCATCAGCTGCTCGTAGTTTATTCGGTACACCTGCGCGAGAACAT
>NZ_RZQY01001309.1:0-529 GCF_003998575.1 Mesorhizobium sp. M7A.F.Ca.CA.001.10.2.1
TTGCTATCCGACATCTGGGCCACGACACCCGGCAGGCTCGGCCTGCTGGGGTTTGACGGATTGGACGGATTGCTCGGGTTCGACGGATTGGACGGATTGATGCCGCCCCCAATACCCACGCCGACACCGACACCGACGCCGACGCCGCTCGTTCCGCCCACATTGGCGCCGAGTCCGGCAGCAATGCCGCCAGATCCTCCAACATTGGCGCCCGCGCCGGCATTGATGCCATTGCTGCCGCCGACCGAAGCGCCGAGACCGGCATTGACACCGCTCGAGCCGCCGACATTGGCACCGGCCCCGGCCTTTACACCACCGCTGCCGCCCACCGAGGCGCCCACTCCGGCGCTGATGCCGCCACTGCCGCCAACGGAAGCCCCGACGCCATTGACGCCGCCGCTACCACCCACCGAGGCACCAACGCCAAGGCCGATTCCCGCAGCATTGGCGGGCAGGGAAAGGGCTAAGATTACCGCACTACCCGCCAACATGTTGGCGACTGTCTTGATGGTGTGAGCCATAACACTCT
>NZ_RZQY01000130.1:0-11305 GCF_003998575.1 Mesorhizobium sp. M7A.F.Ca.CA.001.10.2.1
CCTATGCCAAGATCGTGCTGTTTTCCGACATCGTCGCCAGCGACGTGCCTGATGACGCGCATTTCGACCGCGACCTGATGGGCTATTTTCCCGACCGGATGGCGAAGAAATACGCCACAGAGATCCATGGCCACCGGCTGCGCCGCGAGATCATCACACGGGTCGTCGCCAACGACCTGGTCAATCGCGGCGGCCCGTCCTTCGTCAACCGGCTGCAGGAAGCCACGGGGCGCACCGCCGCCGACGTGGTGCGGACCTTCGCGATGGTGCGCGACGGTTTTGCCTTGCCGGCGCTCTATCGCGAGATCGACGCGCTCGACAACCAGATCGACGGCCAGGTGCAGCTCGATCTCTATCAGATGGTCAGCCGGCTGATCTACGTGACCAGCGGCTGGTATCTCAAGAACGATGCCGGCACGGCACCCCTCGGCCAGCGCATCGCCGAGCTGCAGGAAGCACGCAAGGCGCTGGAACCGAAGCTCGTTGCGCTGCTGCCGGCTTTCTCGCGCGAGCGCATCGAGGAGAAGCGGCACGGGCTGTTCAAGAGCGGCGCGCCGGAAGGGCTGGCCGGGCAACTGGCGCTGAGCGAGGTGGCGGAACTTATCCCCGACATCGCGCTGACGGCGCGCACCGCCGGCGCCGATATCGTCGCCGCGGCCAAGGCGTTCTTCGCCGTCAGCGATGCCTTCCGCATCCCGCGTGTCGAGGACGCCGCACGCTCGATCACGCCTTCGGACTACTATGATCAGCTGGCACTGTCGCGCGCCACCGACACGATCGGCGCGGCACGGCGCGGCATCGCGGTGGCGGCACTCACCGGCCACGCCAAGACGGCCGATCCGGTGGTTGCCTGGCTGGACGCCGGCGGCGAGCGGGTGGCGCGCATCCGCGAGCGGCTGCAGGCGCTGACCGAGGGCGGCGACATCACCGTGTCGCGGCTGTCGGTGGCGTCGGGGCTGATGAGCGATCTGACGGGGATGTGAACCGCCGACGATCACCACACGCATTACCGGATGCGTGTGGCTCTTTTCGAATGCCATCCGCTTCGAAACCGGCGTTCAAAAAGCTCACCAGGAATGTTTGAGCGTGCCGACGATCTTCAGCCGGTCGCCGTAAAATTCGGTTCCGTAATAGCTGGTTGTCAAATACTTCCGGTCGAACAGGTTCGTTGCGTTCAGGGCCAACGTCACGTCCTTGGTCATCTTGTAGCTGATCGCCGCATCCACCAGTGCGTAGCCGCCAATCGAAGTCGTGTTCGCGTCATCCCCGTAGGTTTGTCCGATATAGCGCACGCCTCCGCCGATGGTCAGGTCGCCACGCCGTCCCTCCTCGGGTAGCGTATAATCAACCCAGGCCGAAGCCAGGTGGCGAGGGACACGCTGCGGCCGATTGCCGGCATTTCCTCCAATACCGTCTTCCAGGATCTCGGCATCCCAGTAGGAATAGGCAAGCGTCAGGTTCAGGTTTTCCGCAATGGCGGCCTTGCCCTCGAGTTCGATGCCGCGGACGCCAACCTTGCCGATCTGCTGCTGGACAACAGGCGTGACATAGGTGGGAACATTGGTTTGGGTAAGGTCGAAGACCGCGGCCGTGAACAGGCCGTCGAAGCCGTCGGGCTTGTACTTGATACCTGCCTCATACTGCCTGCCCTCTTGAGGCTTCAGCGAACCCGAGACCGCATATCCGTTGCCGCTTGGCGCCACGAGCGGCTGGAAGCTTTCCGAATAGTTGGCGTAGACCGCGAGGTTCGGAGTGAATTTGTAGGTCAGGCCGGCGCGCTTGGTGAAGGCGGATGCCGTGTCGTCGTCCTGCGTTCCCGAGTCGAGATAGTCCGCCGTCGTATGCACGCGGTCCCAGCGCCCACCCAGGGTGACGATCCAGCGGTCGTCAAACGTCAATTGCTCCTGGGCATAGACACCGACTGCCTGTTGCTTGACCCGCCAGTTCACGTAGGGGCCGAGATTGATGCAGGACAGACCGCAATAGGCCGGATTGTCGATGTCGATGGGACCGGCGGTGCCGAAGAGAATGTTTTCACGGGTGTTGTCGTTGGCGTAGTCGACGCCGACAAGCGTCTTGCTGTCGATCCCGCCCCAGCCCGTATCGTATTGCAACTGATTGTCGAAGGCATAGCGGTTGGACAGGCCATCGACGGAAAATGCCGTGCGGTCCGCCGTGGGGTCAAGCGACGCGCCGTAGACCTCGGCGTAGTCGAGGCTCAAATGCGTGTAGCGGGCATTGGAGCGCAAGGTGAGGTTCTCGTTGAACTCGTGCTCGAACTGGTAGCCGATATCGACCTGCTCCGTGTTGAAGCGGTTGAAATCCGGCTCGCCCAGGAATGTGCCGATGTCGATATTGCCGCCAGCCGGGGTGCCGCGTGCGCCTGTGCCATCTCGCTTGTAATAGTCAGTCAGGATGGTGAGCGACGTTCCTTCCTCGGGCTTGATGGTCAACGCGGGCGCGATGTAAAGCCGATCGTCGTTGGAATAATCCCATCCTTGATCGCCATCCTTGGCCAGCCCTGTGAGCCGATAGGTCCACACGCCATCGGGGTCGATTGGCCCGCCAAAATCAACGCCAACCTCCTTGGTACCGTCGCCATAGGACGTGTAAATCTCCCCCTGCTTCTGGTCCAGCGGCCGCTTGGTGATGGCATTGACCAGCCCGCCAGGGCCGTTGAGACCAAAAAGCGTCGATGTCGATCCCTTCAGGACCTCCACGCGCTGAAGTCCGTAAGGCTCGAGACGGCTGGCCGTGAACCAGGCGGGGATGCGCGCCGTGAGACCATCGCGATAGGTACCGAGCGATGTCTGGTCGAAACCGCGGATGCGAATATAGTCGTATCGGTCATCGTTGCCGAACTCGTCGGTGAGGACGCTGGATGTGTAGGCCACGGCCTGCTGCAGGCTTTCGACATGGCGCGCCTCCAGTTCCTTCTGGGTTACCACTGAAACCGAGGCGGGAACGTCGACGATCGGCGTATCGGTCTTGGTGGCGGTCGCCGTATCCTCGGCGACGATCGTTTGATCGGGCCCGACAAGGCGGTCCGACTTGCCGGTGACGACGATGGTTTCCAGTTGAGTTGCATCGTCCGGCGAAACCTCCTGGGCCCGGCCGGCCCCCACCGCTCCAAAAGATGCCGCTATCAAGGCACTGCTCGCAATCAATCGCCTTACCTGAGTGCGCGGCAATGCCTGTCGACCAATCGTCATCTCTTATTCCCTGTCAGACCATATCGAGCCGTTCGACCGGCGACTTTCCGGCCCTGCGCGAGCGCAATTAGTCAAACCGGACAAAAAGAGTCAACTTAATAATCAAGAAATTCGCGCCGGCGGCAATCGCCGCGAAGCAGGGGGTGGAGGGCGGCGCCAGACCTTCGGTCCGACTTCCCTCACGAGAAAAAATAAGGGCTTGGTCCGCGTCGCGGACGAAAGCCAATTGCTTGGCTTTCGAACAGTGAACGCGCGGCAGGGGCAAGGGACGGCACACCAAGCTTGGTTCATTGCATGAGCGCATGAAACATGCAGACATGGCGCCCGACACGGAACCGGTGCCGGGGGATCATCATGACGGTAGAAACAGTGCAGCGTGCGTCCGGGCGCGGCATCTGGGGATGGATGTTGTTCGACTGGGCGGCGCAGCCGTTCTTCACCGTCGTCACCACCTTCATCTTCGGGCCTTATTTCGTGTCGCGGATGGCGAGCGATCCGGAAACCGGGCAGGCGGCCTGGGGCTACGGCATTGCTGCGGCCGGCCTTGTCATTGCAGTGCTGTCGCCGATACTCGGCTCGATCGCCGACCAGACCGGACCGCGCAAGCCGTGGATCGCATTCTTTGCCGCGGTCAAGGTCACCTGCCTTTGCATGCTTTGGTTCGCGGCCCCCGGTTCGAACCTTTTCCTGGTCGTGCTGTTCTTTTCGCTGGCGTCGGTGGCGGCGGAGTTTTCGACCGTGTTCAACGATTCGATGATGCCGCGCCTGGTGCCGAAGAGCGAGATCGGCCGGATTTCCAACATGGCCTGGGGGCTTGGCTATCTCGGCGGCATGATCGTGCTGATCTTCGTCGTCGCCTGCCTGGCCGGTTCGCCTGAGACCGGCAAGACGATCATCGGCATCGACCCGCTCTTCGGGCTCGACCCGAAGCTCGGCGAGGACGCGCGCGCAACCGGGCCTTTGTCAGCCGGCTGGTACTTCCTGTTCATCCTGCCGATGTTCTTTTTCACCCCCGACGCCATCAAGGGCCTGCCGATCGGTCCGGCTGTCCGAGAGGGGTTGGCGGAGCTGAAAGTGACACTGGGTGAGGTGCGCAAGCGCAGCGGCATCTTCCGCTTCCTGGTAGCCCGCATGATCTATCAGGACGGCGTCAACGCGCTGCTGGCGTTGGGTGGCACCTTCGCCGCTGCGATGTTCCACTGGTCGATCACCGAGATCGGTATTTTCGGCATCATTCTCAACGTCGTCGCCATCTTCGGCTGCCTGGTTGCAGCCCGTCTCGATACGGCGCTTGGCTCAAAAACCATCGTCATGATCTCGCTGGTCCTGCTCAGCATCGCCACGATCGGCATCGTCTCGACCGGGCCGGGCTACACGTTGTTCGGCCTCTGGATGATGCCTGGGCCGGACAGGGGCGGCCTGTTCGGCACGGCAGCGGAAAAAGCCTACATCTTCTTCGGCCTGTTGATCGGTGTGGCTTTCGGGCCGGTGCAGGCGTCGTCGCGATCCTACATGGCGCGCAGCGTCACGGCGGCAGAATCCGGCCGCTATTTCGGCATTTATGCACTGGCCGGGCGGGCGACCAGTTTCCTGGCGCCGTTCATGGTCGCGTCCGTCACCCTGGCCAGCGGCTCAGCGCGGCTCGGCATGGCGGTGATCGTGCTGTTCCTGGGCATCGGCATGGCGATCCTGGTCAAGACGCCCTATCCGGCGGACCGGCCGGTGGAGTGAGTTTACCCTCCCCCTTGTGGGGAGGGTCGATCCGCGAAGCGGAGCGGGGTGGGGGTGCGGCGCTGTCCCCACCCCGTCTCACGAACTTTGCTTCGCAAAGATCGTTCGCCGACCCTCCCCACAAGCGGGAGGGTAAGGGCGCTCAATGCCGGAAATGCCTGATCCCCGTAAACACCATGGCGATGCCGTGCTCGTCGGCAGCGGCAATGACGTCCTTGTCGTTCATCGAACCGCCCGGCTGGATGACGGCGGTGGCGCCGGCGGCGATTGCCGACAGCAAGCCATCGGCGAAGGGGAAGAAGGCGTCGGAGGCGACGACCGAGCCCTTGGTCAGCGGTTCGGCAAGGCCCGCGGCCTCGGCGGCGTCGAGTGCCTTGCGGGCGGCGATGCGTGAGGAATCGACCCGGCTCATCTGGCCGGCGCCGATGCCGACGGTGGCGCCGTCCCTGACGTAGACGATGGCGTTGGACTTGACGTGCTTGGCGATGCGGAAGGCGAATTTCAGGTCGGCCATTTCGGCCGGCGTCGGCGCCCGCTTGGTCACCACTTTCAGTTCGAGGTCGTCGACGACGGCGTTGTCCCGGCCCTGGATGAGCAGGCCGCCGGCGACGGATTTGACCGTCGTACCCGGCGTGCGCGGGTCCGGCAGCCCACCGGTGACCAGCAGGCGCAAATTCTTTTTCGCCGCCACGATGGCCGCTGCCTCGTCGGTGGCGCCGGGCGCGATGATTACCTCGGTGAAGGTTTTTACGATCTCTTCCGCCGCCTCGGCGTCGAGGGTGCGGTTGACGGCGATGATGCCGCCGAAGGCCGAGACCGGGTCGCAGGCCAGCGCCTTGGCGTAGGCGGCTTTCAGCGAGTCGCCTTCGGCAACGCCGCACGGATTGGCGTGCTTGATGATGGCGACGGCGGCGGAAAGGTCGGGGTCGAACTCGCCGACCAGTTCGAAGGCGGCGTCGGTGTCGTTGATGTTGTTGTAGGATAGCTGCTTGCCCTGCAGCTGGCGCGCCGTGGCGACGCCCGGGCGCTTGTCGCCGTTGACGTAGAAGCCGGCGCTCTGATGCGGGTTCTCGCCATAGCGCATCACCTCGACCAACCTGCCGCCAAAGGCGCGCCATGTCGGATGTTCGATCTCGAGCGCTTCGGCGAACCAGCCGGAGATCGCCGCGTCATAGCTGGCGGTGCGGGCGAAGGCCTTGGCGGCCAGCTTCTTGCGGAAATCCAGCGACAGCGAGCCGATGTTCATCTCCAGCGCATTCAGCACCGAGGCGTAATCGCCGGGGTCGGTGACGATGGCGACATAGGCGTGGTTCTTGGCCGAGGCGCGGATCATCGCCGGCCCGCCAATGTCGATGTTTTCGACGATCGACGCGTAGTCGGCGCCGGAGCGGCGGACCTCCTCGAACGGATAGAGATTGGAGACGACGAGATCGATCGGCTCGATGCCGTATTTGCGCATTGCCGCGGAATGCTCCGGATCGTCGCGCACGCCAAGCAGCGCGCCATGCACCCCAGGATGCAAGGTCTTGACGCGGCCGTCCATGATCTCGGGGAAACCGGTGAGCTCGGAGACGTCGCGCACCGGAAGGCCCGCGTCAGCGATCGCCTTTGCCGTGCCGCCGGTCGAGACCAGCTCTACGCCTGCGGCTGCCAGCGCTTTGGCGAAATCGATGAGGCCGGTCTTGTCGAAAACGGAGAGCAGGGCGCGACGCACGGGAACAAGGTCTGGTGCGGGAATGTTCTTGGCGGCGACGGCCATGGGCTGGCAGCCTTTCACGACTGGTGTGATGGATGCCCGC
Organism: Mesorhizobium sp. M7A.F.Ca.CA.001.10.2.1; assembly: GCF_003998575.1. NCBI lineage: Bacteria > Pseudomonadati > Pseudomonadota > Alphaproteobacteria > Hyphomicrobiales > Phyllobacteriaceae > Mesorhizobium > Mesorhizobium sp. M7A.F.Ca.CA.001.10.2.1. The sequence continues at coordinate 6,743 of NZ_RZQY01000130.1, forward strand.
GCCCGTAGCACATGCCGTCCGGAAATCAAACCGGCGGTCAGGTGGGGCAAGGCAACGAATCCGTATTAAAACGAAAAACCCGCCTGTGCGGCGGGTCACTGGCGCAAATCAGCACCATGGGCGAATTTGTACCATAGCTGAGGTCACCGAGTCAAGAAAAAATTCCTATCGTTGCCGACGCAAGCTGCCGATGCCGCCGAACTGGTTGTCGTCAGGCCTTTTGTTAACCTGCGTTCGAAGCCCTGCCAGGAGGATCAGTTGTTTTCCGGATGACCGGCGATGCTGGTGCGCGTCAGCTGCCAGTGGACTTCGGCGATTTCCGAGGCTTTGAAGGCAAGCACGATCTGGCGGCTGCGGCGTGGGCCGCCAAGGCCGGCGAAATAGATTGATTCCTCGACTTCCGGCACCACTTCGGCTGCTGTGAACACCCAGGTATCGGCCTGATCGGCGGCCAGCACCAGGCGGTCATGCTCGTCCTGCAAAAGGTTGATGTCGGGGTGGACATGGAAGCGGACGGTGACGAAGTCGCGGCCATTGTTGCGGATCGCTGCATTGCCGGGCCGCTGGAAGCGGTCGCGACCAGCCAGCACATTGCCGTTCGCCGACAGTTTCAGCTCGCGCTCATGCAGGAAGCCGAAGCGCGGGACATAGCCGTCATGGCGGGCGATGAAGCCCTGAACACCCTTCTGGTCGGTGCGCTTGCACTGCACGTGCTGCGGGCCGCCGATCAGCGGGGAACCGAGCAGGTCGTTGACACGCAGCGAATGGCTGAAGCGCGCCGACGAGGTGTCGTTGATGGTGGCGGTCGAGTGCGCGGCGGTGGCGCGCGCCAGCGGCCGGAATTCAGCCGCGCCATAGGTGTCGATGCCGGCATTGACGATGTAGTGCTGGCGGCCGGACGACAGTTCGAAGGCAAGGCAGCTGGCGTGTGCGGCGTTGGACACATCGACCGGCGGCGGCGGGCCGGTGTCGGCGATGACCGTGGTGCCGCCCATCGACAGGCGCTCATAGCCGGAATGCGGCGCATGCAGCAGCGGCGCGCCGGCGGTGTCGTCGTGGCGCAGAATGGTGGCGATGCGGTCGTGGATGGTGGCGCCCATGCCGTTGAAGCGGGCGAGGCTGCCATCCTGATGGCGAAAGAAGCGCAGCGCCGGCAGCATGCGGTCGATGGCGCCGATCAGCGCCTGCGGCGGCGTTTCCGCCTGGTTGGCATAGGTCTGGCGCAGCGGCAGAAGGTCGGCGAGGATTTCCAGGACAACCATCGGATTGCGCGAAATATGCCCGCCATCGGCGAGGATCTGGCGGTCGAGTTCCTCGGCAAGATTGCGGGTCGCGCCACGCAGGGCCGAGGCCGGCGCCGGCAGGGACAAGGCAGCGAAGGCGAGCGCGATGCGGGCCCGCAGCCTGTCCTTGCCGTCGGGCATTTCGCGCGCCATCGACCTGAGGTAGCGGATCTGGATGGCTACCGATTTCAGGAAGGCGCGGTAGAAAGGGAACTCGGCGCCCTGCAATACGACCGAGGAGTGCTGCAACCAGGCGATGATGCGCTTGGCCGTCGTGCCGGGCTCCCAGGCGATGCCGGAAATATGGCTGCCATGCATGGTGATCCAATCGGAGACCAGGGCGCGGGCATTGGCGGCGGCAAGCTCGGTGCCGGCGGCGCGCATATGGCGCAGCCAGCGAAAGCCGTGCAGCGTCTTCTGCCAGCCGTGATTGGGCACGCTGATCTGGAAAGGCGACTTGCCGCCGGTCTCGACGAGATGCCCCGACAGGGGATAGCGGCCGTAATAGATCTCGAGTGCGATCTGCGGGTCGGCGAGGCGCAGGTCCGGCGGCGCGATCAGCACACGTTCCGGCGTGCGGCCGGAATAGCGCCAGCGATAGACAGGCCCGGCGCGCAGGCGCCGGCGCGTTTTGCGCCAGAACTCCTTCGCGACAAGCGTCCACAGACGCGTCGTGCTGCTGGCAGCAAGTGCCAAAACCCCTCCTGATCGTCCTCTACCCCGGCGCCGAGTCTACATGATTGCACGATTCGTGCGAAGGCGAATTCCACGACCCCACGCCGGTTCACCTGGCTTTGCCCCCGATCCTACCCCAAAAAGTCAGTAAATCCGGGCAATTCAATCGCTAGCCGGCTCGCCGCATGCGAGCGGCGAAGAAGCCGTCGAGGCCCGAGCGCTCCGGCACGCCGAGCTCCAGGTCGGCGGGCGTGGTGCGCAGCGTGCCTTGCGGCGTCAGGAACGAATCGATGCCGGCGATCTCGCCTTGCCGCAGCGGATCGTTGGCGACTTCAGGCGTGCCGGCCAGAAAGGCGTGATAGAGATCCTCGCCTTCGAGCGGATCGAGCGAACAGTTGGAAAAGACGATCCTGCCGCCGGGCTTCACCAGCGTGACGGCGCGGGCGAGCAGCCTGCGTTGCAGGTCGGCCAGTTTTTCGACATCAGCCGAAGTCTTGGTCCATGGCACGTCGGGGTGCCGCCGCACCGTGCCGGTCGACGAGCAGGGTGCGTCGAGGAGAACAGCGTCGAACAGTTCTTCTGGCTCATACTTGAGCAGGTCGGCCTGAACGATTTCGGCGGACAGGCCGAGACGCTCGAGATTCTGCGTCAGCCGCACGAGCCGGTTTTTCGAGGTGTCGACGGCGGTGACCTTCGCGCCGGCAACGATCAGCTGCGCCGTCTTGCCGCCGGGCGCGGCGCAGAGATCGGCAACCCGCAATCCCGCGACATCGCCGAACAGCCGGGCCGGCAGGCTGGCCGCGGCGTCCTGGACCCACCAGGCGCCCTCGGCAAAGCCAGGCAATTCAGTGACAGGACCGACAAGATTCTCGACCCGCACCGTGCCGGTCGGCAGGACGATGCCGCCGAGTTTTTCGGCCCAGAGACCGGGATCGGCCTTGACCGAGAAGTCGACCGGCGCCTCAACGCGATGCGCTTCGAGGATCTGTCTGGCCTTCTCGTTGCCGTAGGTGGTCTTCAGCCGATCGGAAAACCACTTTGGCGCTTCGTCGGTGGCGGCAAGGGCGGCAGGCAATTCCGTTTCCTTGGCACGTGCCAGTGTGCGCAGAACGCCATTGACGAGGCCGGAGAAGCGCACCGTGCGCGGATCGGACTTGGCATGGGTCACCGCAATGTCGACGGCGGCGCTGTCGGGAATATCGAGGAACAGGATCTGGGCTGCGGCGACATGCAATATGTGCGACAAAGCGGTGGCGTTGGGCGGCAGCGGCTTTTCCAGGCGCCGCGCCAGCAGCCCTGATATGGTCATGCGATAGCGCAGCGCGGTGACCAGGATGGCGCGGACAAGGCCGCGATCGCGCATGTCGAGCGCCTTGTATTGCGGGTGGCCGTTTTCGTGATCGGTCAGCCCATCAAGCGGCGTCCTGGCGTCGATGACGGCGGCAAGCAGGCGCGCCGCCGCCTTGCGTGCGGCGAGACCGGCAACGAAGTCGCCGCCGTCCCTGTGTTCCTGATCACTTGAAACTGTGCGTCGTGGTCCTCTGTCCGCCACGCTCACGACCACCGGCCCTTGGGCCCGGTCGGATTGCGACCCCATGGGTTGGATTTGGGCTTGGCGGGCTCCGCCGGCTGCTCGGGCTGCGCTGCCTCGCCCCATGGGCCGGATGGCCGCGGTTGATCTGCCTGCCGTGGCGTCGATGCCTGGCGCGGGGCGGCCTGGGTTTCGCCTTGCATCTGCTGCGCCATCGCCTGCAAGGCTGCGATGCGGTTCTCAGTGGCGGGGTGGGTGGAGAACAGGCTGTCCATGCGCTCGCCGTGAAGGGGATTGATGATGAAGAGATGCGCGGTCGCGGGATTGCGCTCGGCATCGGGGTTGCGGATGCGTTCGGCGCCGCGGGCGATCTTGTCAAGCGCCGATGCCAGCCAGAGCGGGTGTCCACAGATTTCAGCGCCACGCCGGTCGGCCTCGTATTCGCGGGTGCGGCTGACCGCCATCTGCACGACCATCGCGGCAAAGGGCGCTACGATCATCGCCGCCAGCACGCCGACAAAGCCGAACGGATTGTTGTCGCGATTGCCACTGAAAAAGAAGGCGAAATTGCCGAGCATCGAGATGGCACCGGCAAAGGTGGCGACGATCGTCATGGTGAGCGTGTCGCGGTGCTGCACATGGGCGAGCTCGTGCGCCATGACGGCTGCGACCTCTTCAGGCGTCAGCGCTTGTAACAGGCCGGTGGAGGCAGCAACCGCCGCGTTCTGCGGGTTGCGGCCGGTGGCAAAGGCGTTCGGCTGCGGGTTGTCGATCAGATAGGTCTTCGGCATCGGCAGGCCGGCCTGTTTGGCCATTGCCTGGACGATGGCGTAATATTCGGGCGCGTTCCTTTCGTCGACCTCGACGGCACGGTTCATCGACAGCACCATCTTGTCGGCATTCCAGTAGCTGAACAGATTGGTGCCGGCCGCGAACAGGAAGGCGATCATCATGCCGCCGGTGCCGCCGATCAAAAAGCCGACGCCCATGAACAGCGCCGTCATCGCGGCAAGAAGCATGGCGGTGCGGATGGTGTTCATCGTCTGCTCCTGTCGAAATGGCACCGAAAAGGGG
>NZ_RZQY01001310.1:0-529 GCF_003998575.1 Mesorhizobium sp. M7A.F.Ca.CA.001.10.2.1
TGCGTTTCGAGCTTTCGCGGGTCGCGGTTCCATGACAAGGCGGCGAGCTTTTCGCCGGCGGCGGGACCGAGCAGCCGCGTTAGCGCGCCGCTGTGCGTCCTGGCCAGCTGGCCGATGGTCTCGACGCCGATTTCCGCCAGCCTCGCCCTGATCGCCGGGCCGACGCCCCACATCAGCCCGACCGGCAGGTCGTGCAGGAAAGCGAGCTCGCTGCCGGGGTCGACCACCACCAGCCCGTCGGGTTTTGCCACCTGGGAGGCGATCTTGGCCAGATGCTTGGTGCGCGCCACGCCGATCGAGATCGGCAGGCCGAGTTCGGCCCGCACGCGGCGGCGGATGGTCGTTGCGATCTCCTGCGGCGAGCCGAACAGATGCGTGCAGCCGGCGACGTCGGCAAACGCCTCGTCGATGGAGATGCGCTCGACCACCGGGGTAAAATCGTCGAGCACCTTGATCGCCGCGTCGCCCAGCCGCTGGTAGTGGCTGAAATTGCCGCCGACGAAGATCAGCTGCGGGCACAGCTCACGCG
>NZ_RZQY01001311.1:0-525 GCF_003998575.1 Mesorhizobium sp. M7A.F.Ca.CA.001.10.2.1
GTCGAGATGATTGGTCGGCTCATCGAGCAGCAGGATGTCTGGCTCCGGCGCCATGACGCGGGCAAGGGCAGCACGCCTCGCCTCGCCGCCCGACAGATCGTTCGGACGTTCCTCACCCGACAGTCCGAGATGCTCCATCAGATAGCTGGCGCGGTAGGGATCGTCGGCAGGGCCAAGCCCGGCCTCGACATAGGCGCGGACAGTGGCAAAGCCCTCCATGTCGGGCATCTGCGGCAAATAGCGGACAGTTGCCGAAGGCTGGCGGAACACCTCGCCGTCCTGCGGCTCGATCAGGCCAGCGGCGATCTTCAGCAGGGTCGACTTGCCCGACCCGTTGCGGCCGACCAGTGCGATCTTGTCGCCGGCCGAAGCCGTCAAGGCGGCGCCGTCGAGCAGCGGCGTGCCGCCGAAGGTCAGTTTTATCCCGTCGAGGTTGAGAAGAGGCGGGGCCATGTCAGCTTTCAGGTAAGGGATAGGGATGAGCGAGCAGCATCGCGCGGCCATGGCCGCGCGATGCTGCTCGCT
>NZ_RZQY01001312.1:0-524 GCF_003998575.1 Mesorhizobium sp. M7A.F.Ca.CA.001.10.2.1
CGGCCGGCCGCTTCAGGACCATCGACCGCTGGCGCCGGGAAGCACGGCTGGCCGGGGCTCTGCCCGAACTCACGGCGCTGGCCGAGCCGACACGGGAGCCGGCCATGCCGGAAGACATCCAGGACGATGAATTGCGGCTCATCTTCGTCTGCTGCCATCCGGCGCTGGCGCCGGATGCACGCATCGCCCTGACCCTGCGCGAAGTGGGTGGTTTGACCACCGAAGAGATCGCCCGCGCCTATCTGACGCCGACACCGACCATTGCGCAACGCATCGTGCGGGCCAAGGCGAAGATCCGGGACGAGGCGATCCCCTACGAGGTGCCCGACCGCGCCGACCTGCCGGTGCGTCTCGAGAGCGCGCTGCAGGTGATCTACCTGATCTTCAACGAGGGTTACGCGGCCACCGAGGGGCCGAACCTGACGCGGGCCGACCTGTGCGCCGAGGCGATCCGGCTCGGCCGGCTGATGGTCGAACTGCTCGACCAGCCGGAGGCGCAAGGGCTGCTTGCCCTGATGCTGCTG
>NZ_RZQY01001313.1:0-524 GCF_003998575.1 Mesorhizobium sp. M7A.F.Ca.CA.001.10.2.1
GGACGAGATGGCGAAGGCCAGAAGCTTGGTCTTCAGCACCGGAATGCCGATGATGCGGGCGGCGGTTTCATTGTCGCGGATGGCGATGAAGTTGCGCCCGGTCTGCGACGAGGCCAGCCTATAGGCAAGGAAGGTCAGCACCGTGACGATGGTCAGCGCGAACAAATAGCGGCCGATGGCGCCGTCGAGCGCGAAACCTGAAATCGACAGTCTCGGCGCGTCGATGACGCCGGACGCCGAGTTGTTGGAAAACCAGCTGAACTTGGTCAACGCCCATTGCACGAAGAACTGCGCGGCAAGGGTCGAAACCGCGAGATAAAAACCCTTCAGGCGCAGGCTCGGCAGGCCGAAAACGACGCCTATCGCGGCCGCCACTATGCCGGCCAGGAAGATGCTGCCGGCCAGCGGCAGGCCTTCGACACGCAGGTTGAAATTATAGGCGGCAAGGGCGCCGGCCGCCATGAAAGCAGCACTGCCAAGCGACACCTGGCCGGCATAGCCGGTCAGGATGTTCAAGCCCACGC
>NZ_RZQY01001314.1:0-523 GCF_003998575.1 Mesorhizobium sp. M7A.F.Ca.CA.001.10.2.1
ATGGTACATATTAATAAGTACCCTAAGATTATTATTGCCGTAATGGTGATGTTTTTTCTTTCTTTGTTGCCTTCCATGATGAATCAAGCTTCAGCTCATGCAACATTAGAAAAGACGAATCCTAAGCAAGATGGCGTTGTAAAACAAATGCCTGAAGAAATTGAATTAGAATTTAATGAACCAGTAAATTCGAAGTATTCCAATATCACTTTATATAATGATGAAGGTAAGGAATTAGGTAAAGTTAAGCCATCAACATCTGGCTGGGCAAAAACTTTAACGTTTTCACCAGATAAAGTTGGTAAAGGTACGCATACTATTAAATGGCAAGCCATCTCAGCTGACGGGCATGAAGTAGGAGATCAATTTGAATTTTCGGTAGGTAAAGTAACTGCCAAAGATATAGATACATCTAGCGCTTTTTATGCAGAACCAAGTTTTTGGTTTGGAGTAATGAGATATATTGCTGAAGGAACAACCATTATTTTAGTAGGTCTGTTTTGGTTAAACGGTATTGCTAAAC
>NZ_RZQY01001315.1:0-523 GCF_003998575.1 Mesorhizobium sp. M7A.F.Ca.CA.001.10.2.1
CCATCCTGCTCCACCAACGAAAGCATTGGGAGGTAGTTGGACATTATGGAAAAATTTAGCTAATCAAAGTCCAGAATTTGGAAGACCTGAAAAATTCTGTGATCATATTCCAGATAAAAGTTGGCTCGTATCTGCAACAACAACAACAAATAATAAAAAAGTAATTTCTTATATTGAAAAATTAAGTAAACGTGATGTTTTATCTGGACGCACCGTTACTGGGGGTATTATAACGGTAGTAGATTCAAGTTGGCAACTTAGTTTTACAGTCAATCGTCAACAACAATTTAAGGAGCAACCTAAAGATCAGGTAAGTGTATGGATATATGCATTATACTCTAATGTTAAAGGAGATTTCATTAAAAAACCAATCACTGAGTGTACAGGTAGTGAAATCTGTCAAGAGTGGTTATATCATATGGGAGTGCCACAAGATGAGTTAGTTGAATTAGCACAAACAGAATGCAATACGATCCCTGTTTATATGCCTTATGTGACAGCGTACTTTATGCCGAGAGCATAC
>NZ_RZQY01001316.1:0-521 GCF_003998575.1 Mesorhizobium sp. M7A.F.Ca.CA.001.10.2.1
TAATATGCGTGTCGAGTTTAATCCGAATAAACTTTCACATGAAGAAATGATTTGGTTAAAACAAAATATTATCGACTACATGGAAGATGACGGTTTTACGAGATTAGATTTAGCTTTTGATTTTGAAGATGATTTGAGTGATTACTATGCAATGACTGATAAAGCAGTTAAGAAAACTATTTTTTACGGTCGTAACGGTAAGCCTGAAACAAAATATTTCGGTGTAAGAGATAGTGATAGATTTATTAGAATTTACAATAAAAAGCAAGAACGTAAAGACAACGCAGATGTTGAAGTTATGTCTGAACATCTATGGCGTATAGAAGTTGAACTTAAAAGAGATATGGTGGATTGTTGGGATGATTGTTTTAATGATTTACATATTTTGAAACCTGCGTGGACTACTTTAGAAAAAATTAACGAGCAAGCTATGGTTTATACTTTGCTACATGAAGAAAGTATGTGGGGAAAGCTAAGTAAGAATACTAAGACTAAATTCAAAAAATTGATTAAAGAAATAT
>NZ_RZQY01001317.1:0-520 GCF_003998575.1 Mesorhizobium sp. M7A.F.Ca.CA.001.10.2.1
CTCGCACAGTCTGTGGGTGGCGGCGGCGGCAATGGCGGTGGCGCCTTTGCGCTTGGCGGCATCGTGTCTGTTTCGGTGGGCGGCAGCGGCAGCGCGGCCGGCAACGGAGACGAGGTCACCTATAACATCGCAAACGCCAAGGTCACGACGCGCGGCACCGATTCCATCGGCATCCTCGCCCAGTCGGTGGGCGGCGGCGGCGGCAATGGCGGCTTCGCTCTCGGTGGCGCGGGTCTCGTGGCTGTCGGCGTCGGCGGCTCGGCTGGTTCAGGCGGCTTCGCCAGGAAAGTCGACGTCACCACCGGCGGCTCGGTCGAAACCCTGCAGGACCGGTCGGCAGGCATCGTCGTCCAATCGCTTGGCGGCGGCGGCGGCAATGGCGGCTTTGTCGTGGAAGGCGCCCTCTTCGGAGCGAGCGTTGGAATCGGCGGCAAGGGCAGCGGCGGCGGCGATGGCGGCGACGTGTTCTTCCGCACCGCCAATGGCGGCCAGCAATCGATCATCACGCGCGGCACCGACT
>NZ_RZQY01001318.1:0-519 GCF_003998575.1 Mesorhizobium sp. M7A.F.Ca.CA.001.10.2.1
GCCTGTAGCAACAGTACCACGACCAGTGATTGAGAATACGTCCTCAACTGGCATCATGAATGGTTTGTCAGAATCACGTTCTGGAGTTGGAATGTAGTCATCAACTGCTTGCATTAATTCTAAGATTTTTTCTTCGTATTTTTCGTCGCCTTCTAATGCTTTTAATGCAGAACCAGCGATTACAGGTACGTCGTCACCTGGGAAGTCATATTCAGTTAATAAGTCACGAACTTCCATTTCTACTAATTCTAATAATTCTTCGTCGTCTACCATATCAACTTTGTTTAAGAATACAACTAAAGCTGGTACACCAACGTTACGAGATAATAGAATGTGTTCACGAGTTTGTGGCATTGGACCGTCAGCTGCAGATACAACTAAGATACCGCCGTCCATTTGAGCAGCACCAGTGATCATGTTTTTAACATAGTCAGCGTGTCCTGGGCAGTCAACGTGAGCGTAGTGACGTTTGTCAGTTTGATATTCGATGTGTGCAGTATTGATTGTAATACCACGTTC
>NZ_RZQY01001319.1:0-514 GCF_003998575.1 Mesorhizobium sp. M7A.F.Ca.CA.001.10.2.1
GTATTAAAGTTGCGAAAGAAAAAGGTGTATATAAAGGGCGTCCGTTACTTTATTCAGCGAATGCTAAAGACCCTTAGAAACGTGTTATTTATCATAGAGTTGTAGAAATGTTAGAAGAAGGCCAGGCAATTAGTAGGATTGCGAAAGAAGTGAATATCACAAGGCAGACTGTTTATAGAATTAAACAAGATAAGGAATTGTTTTGAAAAAATGATTGTTAATGAAAGTGAAAGAAACTCAAAGTGTCAATTAAATATAGCATTTATATGACACTCCAAATTAAAAATACTTTTGAGTAAAATAGAAAAAGTTTGTAAATAAAATTAAAAAAGGTATAGTATAGGAGTGTGATTTAAATGAAAGCAGTGACGTATCAAGGCCATAAAAATATGGAAGTTCGTGAAGTAAATGATCCAATAATAGAAGAATCAACAGATGCAATTATTAAAATAACAGCTTCAGGTATATGTGGTTCTGATTTACATCTCTATCATCAAGGCGATCTATTTATGGA